>NZ_PYUQ02000013.1:0-162385 GCF_003030865.2 Halomonas sp. SL1
TCGTCGCCATGACCCGGGAAGAAGCCGAGGCCGCGGTCCACGACATGCTCGAGGACAACGCCTTCGGCGACGCCGGCGCCCGGGTAGTGATCGAGGACTTCCTGCAGGGCGAGGAGGCCAGCTTCATCGTCATGGTCGATGGCGAGACGGTGCTGCCGATGGCCACCAGCCAGGACCACAAGCGCGCCTACGACGACGACCAGGGCCCGAACACCGGCGGCATGGGCGCCTACTCGCCGGCACCAGTGGTCACCGACGAGATCCATGAGCGCGTGATGGAGCGCGTGATCCGGCCCACGGTGCGCGGCATGGCCGAGGAAGGCCATCCCTACACCGGCTTCCTGTACGCCGGCCTGATGATCGACCCCGAAGGCAACCCGCGGGTGATCGAGTACAACTGCCGCTTCGGCGACCCCGAGACCCAGCCGATCATGATGCGCCTGCAGTCCGACCTGGCCGAGCTGTGCCTGGCCGGCGCCCGCGGCGAGCTTTCCGGCCACGCCTGCGAGTGGGATTCCCGCGCCGCGGTGGGCGTGGTGATGGCCGCCGGCGGCTATCCCGGCAGCTATCGCAAGGGCGACGCCATCGAGGGGCTCGACGCCGCCGAGGCCACCGGCAGCAAGGTCTTCCACGCCGGCACCGCCCTGGGCGACGGCGGCGAGGTGCTGACCGCCGGTGGCCGCGTGCTGTGCGTCACCGCGCTGGGCGAGGGTGTCTCCGCGGCCCGCGACCTGGCCTACCGGGGCGTGGCCGAGATCCGCTGGCAGGACGCCTTCCACCGCGGCGACATCGCGCATCGCGCCATCGCCCGGGAAGGCGGCGAGGGCTGAGCCCGCGAGCCTGACCCACCCACGACGGCGCACATTCACCACCAGGAGGCGGCATGGAACGCGTGAAACTGGAGTTCCCCGAGGCGGACATCCTGCACCGGCATCCGCTGTCGGTGCGCATCACCGACATGAACTACGGCCGGCATCTCGGCCATGATGCCGTGGTGTCGTTGATGCACGAGGCCCGCGTTCAGGCCCTGGCCACCCGCTCGCTCGCCGAGGGCGACATGGGCGGCTACCCGTGCGTGGCCGCCGACCTGGCGGTGCAGTATCAGGCCGAGTCGCGCTGGCCCGAGGCGCTGGAGGTGGACACCGCGATTCCGGCGCCGGGGCGCCGCGCGATCGCCGTCTACCATCGCATCCGGCGCCTCGCCGACGATCGTCCCGTGGCCACGGCACGCATCAACCTGATGCTGGTGGACCCCGCCACCGGCCGCCCGGTGGCGGTGCCCGACCTCGTGCGCGAGCGTCTCGCGGGGGCGAGCTGATGTCGCGCGAGTATCCGATCATCGCCGTGACCGGCTCCTCCGGGGCCGGCACCACCACGGTCAAGCGCACCTTCGAGCGCATGTTCGCCCGCGAGGACCTGCATGCCGCCTTCGTCGACGGCGACGCCTTCCATCGCTACACCCGTCAGGAGCTGGCGCGGATCTTCCGCGAGGAGCCCGAGCGCAAGGACGAGCTGTCGCACTTCGCCGTGGAGGCCAACCTGCTGGAGGAGCTCGAGGCGCTGTTTCAGGAGTATGGCGAGCACGGCACCGGCACCTATCGGCACTATATCCACGCCGAGGACAAGTCGATGATCGAGGCCGGCTATCAGGTCGGCACCTTCACCGAATGGCAGCCGCTGCCCACGGGCACCGACCTGCTGTTCTACGAGGGGCTGCACGGTGGCCTGGTGACCGCCGAGCACGACGTCGCCCGCCACGTGGACCTGCTGGTCGGGGTGGCGCCGACCATGAACCTGGAGTGGATCCAGAAGATCGATCGCGACATGCGCTATCGCGGCTACTCCCAGGAGGCGGTGATCGACACCATCCTGGGGCGCATGGACGACTACGTGCGCTATATCCAGCCGCAGTTCTCGCGCACCCACATCAATTTCCAGCGGGTGCCCACGGTGGATACCTCGAATCCCTTCGAGGTCCAGGATATCCCCGCCGATGCCGAGTCCTTCGTGGTGATCCGCTTCCGCGATCCGGCCACGGTGGACTTCCCCTACCTGCTGGCGATGATCCCCGATGCCTTCATGAGCCGACCGCACACCCTGGTGGTGCCGGGCTCGCGCATGCCGCTGGCCATGGAGCTGATCCTGGGGCCGCTGGTGCGCCACCTGCTGGCCCAGCGCCGTTTTCGCTGAGCCTCTACATTCGCCGTTCGTCATCCGTCGAGGAGCCCGCCATGGACTGCCTGTTCTGCAAGATCATCAAGCGTGAGATTCCCGCCGACATCGTCTACGAAGACGACGAGGTGCTGGCCTTCAACGACATCGATCCCAAGGCGCCGACGCACCAGCTGATCGTGCCCAAGCGCCATATCGCCACCCTCAACGACATCGAGGAAGACGATCTGGCGCTGGTGGGTCGGCTGCAGTTCACCGCCGCCCGGTTGGCCCGCGAGGCCGGTTTCGCCGACGACGGCTATCGGGTGGTGATGAACTGCAATGAACAGGGCGGTCAGACCGTCTATCATATTCATATGCACCTGATGGGCGGTCGACGCTTTACCTGGCCGGCTGGGTAGTCGGCGCGCGGCGCCTGCCGCGGCTTGCGGTGTTCGACGCATCAGGTGCAGCCTTCCCGGGCCTCGCCCGACACCGTTTCCGTTCGACGCCGCCTCCGGGGCGGCGTCGTCGCATCCGGAGGCACTGCCGGCACCGGGGCGACTCGGTTACAATGAGCTCATCATCGATTCAGGGGGTGTCATGAACCGTCAGTATTCCCGTGCCGATCAACTGGTGCGCCAGGGCGATGCCGTGCTGCGCACCCTGGTGCCGGGCGCCGCCCAGCCGTCTCGTCCATCGCCGGCCACCCCGGAGGTGCGCGACGATGCCCTGGACGAGGCCGAACGACGCCACGCCGTGGGCCTGATGCGCATCAACCATACCGGCGAGGTGTGCGCCCAGGCGCTCTACCAGGGACAGGGGCTGACCGCCAAGCTGCCCGAGGTTCGTGAGCAGATGGAGGAAGCCGCCCAGGAGGAGATCGATCACCTGGCCTGGTGCGAGTCGCGTCTCGACGAGCTCGACGGTCACACCAGCCGTCTCAACCCGCTGTTCTATGCCGCCTCGTTCGGCATGGGGGCGCTGGCCGGGGCGATCGGCGACCGCATCAGCCTGGGCTTCGTCGCCGCCACCGAGGAACAGGTGGGTCGCCACCTCGACGCCCACATGGACGAGCTGCCGTCCGGCGACCACCGCTCCCGCGCGGTGCTGCGCCAGATGGCCATCGACGAGGCCCATCACGCCGAGCAGGCGCTGGAAGCCGGCGGCGCCCGCTTCCCGGGGCCGGTCAAGGCCGGCATGACGCTGATGTCCAAGGTGATGACCCGGTCGGTCTACAGGCTCTAAGCTGGAAGCTTGAAGCCGTAAGCTGTGAGAAACCCAAAAAACGACCCCCACCCTGATCTTGCCAGGATGGGGGTCGTTTTTTTCTTCCAGCTTCAAGCTTACCGCTCAAGGCTCCCGCGCTCCGCGCGGGGCTAGTCCATGTTGCGCGAGTAGAATATCTCCAGCATCTCCTTGCGCAGCCGGCTCTCGATGTCGCGGGCCTCCTCGAAGCTGATATCGCGCCGGGAGGTACCGAACAGGTAGTTGTCCAGCTCGAAGTCCTTGAGCAGCATCTTGGTGTGGAACATGTTCTCCTGATACACGTTCACGTCCACCATCTGGTAGGCCTGCTTGGTGTCGTCGGCCAGGTAGTCCTGGATCGAGGTGATGTCGTGGTCGATGAACAGCTTCTTGCCGTCCACGTCACGGGTGAAGCCGCGCACCCGATAGTCCACGGTCACGATGTCGGAATCGAAGCTGTGGATCAGGTAGTTGAGCGCCTTCAGCGGGCTGATCTGGCCGCAGGTGGAGACGTCGATGTCCAGGCGGAAGGTGCTGATGCCGTTGTCCGGGTGGGACTCGGGGTAGCTGTGCACCGTGACGTGGCTCTTGTCGAGGTGGGCCACCACGGTTTCCGGCAACGGGCCCGGGCCGGGTTCCATCTGCTCGGGGGCGGCCTCTTCCAGCTCGTGCTCGGCGATCAGGATGGTCACGCTGGCACCGTGGGGCTCGTAATCCTGGCGGGAGATATTGAGCACGTGGGCGCCGATGATGTTGGTGACATCCTTGAGGATCTGCGTCAGACGCTCGGCGTTGTAGAGCTCATCGATGTAGTCGATGTACGCCTTGCGCTGCTCCTCGGTCTTCGCATAGCAGATGTCATAGATGTTGAAGCTCAGGGAGCTGGTCAGGTTGTTGAACCCGTGGAGTCGGAGATTGTCGGTCACGTCCGAGCCTCCCAAAGTGGCAGATAGTGTCATCCCGACGGATGTCGCCGGAACCCCTGGCAATCGAGAGCCGCGTATTATGCACAGCCCACCGTGGCGGCGCACCCGCCGCCACGGTTTTTTTTCGCCGCCGCCGGGCGGGGAGCCGGACCTGGCGTCTCGGCCGTCAGGGCGCCGTGGGGGAAGGCTCGCTTACTCCTCGACGATGGTGAAGGAGTGGGTCACCTCCACGCCGCCCTTGGCCAGCATGATCGAGGCGCTGCAGTACTTGTCGGCGGAGAGCTCGACGGCGCGCTTGACCTGCTTCTCCTTGAGCCCCTGGCCGCTCACGGTGAAGTGGATATGGATCTTGGTAAATACGCTGGGCACGCTGTCGGCGCGCTCGGCCTCGATGCTGGCCACACAGTCCGCCACCGGGGCGCGCGACTTCTCGAGGATCTCCAGCACGTCGAAGGAGGTGCAGGCGCCCATGCCCATCAGCAGCATTTCCATCGGGCGCGGGCCGGTGTTGCGGCCGCCGTGGTCGGGCGGACCGTCGATGACCACGCTGTGGCCGCTGCCGGCTTCGGCGACGAACTGGCGACCGTCGGTCCATTTCACTGAGGCTTTCATGAACTGATTTCCTTGCTGTTGATTAAGTGCGTGGCTTCACCGCGGCCGCTGCCAGCTTTCCACATCCCCAGGCGACGAACTGGCGACCGTCTGTCCATTTGACGCTGGCTTTCATGTGCGGTGTTTCCTTGGTGCAGTGAGAGAGTGGAATGGCGCCAGCTTAGCAGCTGGCGCCGACCGGCTCAGCCCGGGAGGGCTCCGGCGATGGGTAGGCTGTCCGTCGACAAGCCGGCGAGGAGACACGACGGGTATGTCCCTCCAGGCTCCCGACGCCGTCCTGGCGTCGGAGCTCCTCTTCGGCTTGTCCCCGGTGCCCCGTGAGGGTCATGAAGGAAGTTGGGTGCGCAGGGCCCTATCCAGGCTCTCGAGGCGGGCCGGGGTGCCGACATCGACCCAGGCGCCGCGATGATGATGGCCGGCGACCCGGCCTGCCGCCATGGCCTCGCGCAGCAGCGGGGCCAGGGCGAAGGCACCGTCGGTCTGAGTGGCGACCAGCGCCGGATCGAGCAGCGCCAGGCCGGCGTAGGTCAGCCGCGGCTCGCCCTCGGCATGCACCCGACCGCCGGCATCCAGGTGAAAGTCGCCGGTGGGATGGTGATCGGGATTGTCCACCAGCACCAGGTTGGCCAGGTCGTCGCCGAGCGGAGGGAGCGCGTCGGGCGTGACATCGCACCAGACATCGCCGTTGACCAGCCAGAATGGCGCCTCGCCGAGCAAGGGTAGGGCGCGGCGAATGCCGCCGCCGGTTTCCAGCGGCGCGTCCTCGCGGCTCCAGGCGATGTCCACGCCGAACTCGTGGCCGTCGCCCAGCGCCTCGATGATCTGCTCGGCGCGGTAGCTGACGTTGATCACCACTTCACGGATACCGGCCGTGGCCAGGCGTTCCAGGTGGTGAACGATCAGCGGCTTGCCGGCCACCGGCAGCAGCGGCTTGGGGCAGTGGTCGGTGAGCGGGCGCATGCGCGTGCCGAGTCCGGCGGCCAGGATCATCGCCTTCATGCCGCGCCCTCCCGGTCGATGCCGTCCTCGTCCAGCTTCGCCGCCAGGGCGGGGCGGAAGACGTCGGCGAGCCAGGCCCTGAAGGCGTCGTGGCCGTCGAGCTCGGCCAGGGCATCCTCGAGATGGGCGAGGAAGTGGGGCAGGCGGGCGAGATAACCGTCGCGCTGGTCGCGCAGGGTCAGCCGGCAGAAGATGCCCAGCACCTTGAGCGCACGCTGGGCGGCCATGGCGGCCACCCGGGCGCGGAAGGTCTCCGAGGAGACGTCGGCGTCGAGCCGGCCATCGGCGACGGCCCTCGCGCGAAAGCCCTCGATCCACTCGGCGCGCCGCGCGGCGTCGAAGCGGCAGTAGCGGCCGTGAAGCAGCGAGATCAGATCGTAGCTGATGGGACCTGCCACGGCGTCCTGGAAGTCGATCAGGTAGAGCGCCTCGTCGGCCACCATCAGGTTCATGGCGTCATAGTCGCGATGCACGGTGACCACGGGCTGGTTCAGCGCGGACGCGATCAGCGCCTGGCGCAGGGCGTTCCAGCCGGGCGGTGGGGCGACGTCGAGCCAGCGCGACAGGCACCATTCGGGGAAGAGGTCGAGCTCGCGGCCGAGCAGGGCGGCGTCGTAGGCCGGCAGCGCGTCCGGCGCGGCGCGGTTCTGAAGCTCATGGACGAGCGCCAGGGCGCGCTCGTGCCAGGCCAGGGTGGCCGGGTCGTTATCGCCGCGGAAGCGGGTCTGTAGCGGCGTGTCGCCGAGATCGTCGAGCTCCAGGAAGCCGGCCTCGAGGTCCACGGCGTGCAGGTGCGGCACCGGCAGGCCGGCGGCTTCCCAGGCCCGGTCGATGGCCACGAAGGGCGTGCTGTCCTCGCGGTCCGGCGGCGCGTCCATCAGCATGCGCGTGGCGCCGTCGGGCAGTGTCAGCCGATAGTAGCGGCGAAAGCTGGCATCGCCGGCGGCCAGGCGCAGGTCCAGGGCCTGCGGGTCGAGTCCATGGCACTGCGCGATCCAGTGGCGCAGCGGCGTCTGGCGGGCGAGGGCATCGGCCTCTGGCATCATCACCTCTCGATGTCCGGTGGCGGGGCTCGGTTGACGGCCCCGAAGCGTCGCCGCATGCTGAGGCCCGACAGCGTCGGCGTGACAGGGACTCGTCGGCGGGACAGGTCGCATGGGGCCTGTATAATACCGATTCACTCCGCCAAGGACATCGTGGAACATGGCCAAGCGACCCTCCCGGACGGCCCTGGCAGGTCTGGTGACCTCGAACCTGATCATTGCCGCCCCTCTGCTGGCGGCGCCCCCCGAGCCGCTGCCCGCCGATCGGCTGGACTGGCAGCCCTGGGGCGCCGACCGGCCGGCCGATGCCGTATGCCGCGGGCGCTACGTGATGCCGGACTATCGTCTGGCCCCGCCGCCCGAGGGGCAGGTCACCAGCGAGGCGGACAGCGGCGAGTACGGTGCCGAGGGGGAGACCCGGCTCAGCGGCCAGGTGGTGCTGCGCCGTGGCGACACCCAGCTCGAGGCGCCGCGGGTCAACCTGCCGGCGTCCCGGGATCGGGTGCAGGCCGAGGGGCCGGTGGCGCTGCGCGACCAGAATCTGCTGGTGCGCGGCGACGCCGCCGAATTCTCGCTGGAAAGCGATGCGGCGAGCATCGATACCGCCCACTATGTGGCCCATGAGCAGCGCCTGCGTGGTGATGCCGTGCGCCTGGCCCGGCTCGAGGACGGCCGCTACCGGCTGCGCGAGGCCAGCTTCACCACCTGCGAGCCCGGCAGCGAGCTGTGGCGCCTGGTCGGCAACGACATCCTGCTGGACCGCGAGCAGGGTTTCGGCACCGCCAAGCACGCCCGCCTGGAGGTCGGTCACGTGCCGGTATTCTACTGGCCCTGGGTGCGCTTCCCGCTCGATGAGCGCCGCCAGACCGGCTTCCTGTGGCCGACCCTCGGCGCCACCGGCAGCGGGCTCGACTATTCCCAGCCCTTCTACTGGAACATCGCCCCCGACCAGGACGCGACCCTCACCCCGCGCTGGATCAGCGATCGTGGCCTGCTGCTGGGCGGCGAGTATCGCTATCTCTTTCCGTCCGACGCCGGCACCATCGAGGGGGCCTACATCGCCGACGACAAGCGTGCCGGCGACGAGGCCTCGAACGGCTCCCGTCTCGAGAACGGCGATGAGCGCTGGTACCTGGACTTCCGTCACGCCGGGCGTTTCGACGAGCGTACCGACTACCGGCTGCGCTACGGCGCGGCCAGCGACGGCGCCTACTTCGACGACTTCGGCCGCGACTTCGCCGAGCAGGACACCGACCACCTGTCACGGCTGGCCCGGCTCGACTATCGCGGCGATGTCTGGCGCCTGCAGGCCAAGGCCCAGGGGTACCAGCGGCTCGATGATCCTCTGAAAGAGGGCGACAAGCCCTTCTACCGCCTGCCGAGCCTGGATGCCCGGGCGCGCTGGTCCCAGGACGGCGGCCTCTATCAGGAGTGGGCCTCCAATCTGACCTACTTCTGGCGCGACGTGAATACCGATGAAGATGGCCTCTACGACTTCAGGGACGGTCGGCGCCGCATTCCGCTCCGCGAGGCGGCCAACGGCACCCGGCTCAGGCTGGATCCGGCCGTGGGCTGGCGCTTCGACGAGAGCTGGGGCTTCCTCGAGCCCCGCGTCGAGCTGGCCCATCGCTCCTACGACCTGGACTACGGCGACCGCGAGACGCCGAACACCGACACGCCGTCGTTGACCGTGCCGGTGACCTCGATCGACGGCGGGCTGGTGTTCGAGCGCGACCTCGACGTCGGCGGTGGCGCCTACCGTCAGACCCTGGAACCGCGGCTCAACTACGCCTACGTGCCGGCCGAGGACCAGAGCGAGTTCCCTGACTTCGACACCGGCGAGCGCAATTTCTCCTGGCAACAGCTGTGGTCGCCGGACCGCTTCTCCGGTGGCGACCGGGTGGGCGACCTCAATCGCCTGTCCTATGGCGTCGAGAGTCGCTTGCTGGAGGACGAGAGCGGCCGCGAGCGGCTGTCGCTGGGCCTCGGCCAAGCGCTCTACTTCGAGGATCGCCATATCGACATGGCCGGCGATCCCGATACCCTGCCGAGGGATGAGGACTCCTACGAGTATTACGATGCCACCCGCGACCGCTCGCCGCTGGTGACCCGCCTGAACTGGCGGCTGAGCGACGAGTGGCGCACGCGCTGGCAGTGGCTGTACGACGACAAGGAATCGCGTACCGAGCAGGCCAGCTGGGACCTGCAGTACCGTGCCGATGCCGGCCACGTGCTCAACCTGGGCTATCGCTGGCAGCTTCAGGGCTTCGACGTCTCCGAGGACGACTTCGAGGACCGGCTCGGCTACAACCGCGAGGAGTTCGACGTCTCCGGGGCCTACCGGGTCGGGCCACAGGTCGACCTGATCGGTCGCTTCGTCTACGACAACACCAACGACCGCAGCCTCGAGCAGATGGCGGGTGTGCAGTGGAACGACTGCTGCTATGGTCTGCAGCTGGTGTGGCGCGAGTGGGTCGACGACGAGGGCACCGCGAACACCATCGAAGACGACACCACCGATCGCGGGTTCTTCCTGCGCTTCGTGTTCAAGGGCCTGGGCGGCATCGGCGGAGACGCGGCCAGCTACTTCGACGGCGCCGTGCCGGGCTATCGCAGTACCGCCTTCGGCGCACGCTGAGCCGCGGCCGGCGCCCCGCCTGCCACTTCGTGGCGGTCGCTCGCCGGCCGCCACGAGACATCCGATATCGAAAGAGAGGAAACACCGACATGCGCAGCCGACACTTCGCCACCCTGCTGCTGGCCCTGCTGCTGGGGGCCGCGCCCCTGACCGGGCTGGCCCAGGCGCGCCAGCCCCTGGACCGTATCGTGGCGGTGGTCAACGACGGCGCCATCATGGCCTCCCAGCTCGAGGACCGCTTCACCCAGACCAAGCAACAGCTCGGGGCCCAGGGCGTCGACCTGCCGCCGGACCAGGTGCTGCGCGAGCAGGTGCTCGACCGCCTGATCGTCGAGGAGATCCAGCTGCAGATGGCCCGCGAGGCCAATCTGAGCGTCGACGACACCGAGCTCAATCGTCAGGTACGGGCCATCGCCCGGGGCAACAACATGACCCTGGACCAGTTCGCCGACGCCCTGGAGGCCGACGGCCTGTCGCTCGGCGTGGTGCGTGACCAGGTGCGTCGCGAGCTTTTGATGCGCGAGCTGCAGCAGCGCCGCGTGGGCGGTCGGGTCAGCCTCTCCGAGCGCGAGGTCGACCGCTTCATCGAGCAGCAGGGCGCCGGCATGAGCCGCGATCAGGCGCGCCAGGCATTGTTCCAGCGCAAGGCCAATGACGAGATGGAAGACTGGATCCAGGAGATCCGCAGCGAGGCCTTCGTCGACGAGCGTCTCGAGCCCGGCGCATGAGCGATGCGCCCGTCATCGCCCTGACCACCGGCGAGCCGGCCGGCATCGGCCCCGAGCTCGCGGTGATGCTGGCCACCGACGGTGCCACCGGCACGACCCCGGGGCACCGCCGAGTGGCGGTGGGCGATGCCGGATTGCTCGCCGAGCGGGCCGAGGCCCTGGGGCGGGCGCTCGAGATCGTCGAGCTGGCACCGGGCGAGCCGGTGCCCGAGACCCGGCCCGGGCGCTTGCCCGTGTGGCCGGTGGCGCTCGCCGCGCCCAGTCGCCCCGGGGTGCTGGATATCCGCAACGGCGACTACGTGCTCGAGACGCTGGATCGTGCCGTCGCCGGTTGCCGGGCAGGCGAGGCCGCCGGGATCGTCACCGCTCCGCTGCACAAGGCGGTGATCCGCGAGGCCGGCCACGCCGACTTCACCGGCCACACCGAATACCTGCGCGATGCCTGCGGCGTCGACGAGGTGGTGATGATGCTCGCCACCGACCGTGCCCTGCATGCGACCGGCCCAGACTGGCAGGGCCCGCGGTCGCTGCGCGTGGCGCTCGCCACCACCCACCTGCCGCTGCGCGAGGTGAGCGACGCGGTGACGCCCGAGCGGCTGACCCGCATCCTTCGCATCCTCGACGCCGACCTGCGCCGCTGGTTCGGTCTGGCCGCGCCGCGCATCGCCGTCTGCGGCCTCAACCCCCACGCCGGGGAGGGCGGCCACCTCGGTCGCGAGGAGCTCGAGGTGATCGTGCCGACGCTCGCGGCGCTGCGTCGCGAGGGCCTGACCCTTGACGGGCCGCTGCCGGCGGATACCCTGTTCACCCCGCGCCACCTGGCCGAGGCCGACGCCGTGCTGGCGATGTATCATGATCAGGGCCTGCCGGTGCTCAAGTACGCCGGCTTCGGCCGCGCCGCCAACATCACCCTGGGCCTGCCGCTGGTGCGCACCTCGGTGGACCACGGCACCGCCCTCGACCTGGCCGGCAGCGGCCGCGCCGATCCCGGCAGCCTGGCGGTGGCCGAGGCGCTGGCCGCCGACATGGCCCGCCGCGCCGCTCGTGACTGAGCGCGGCATCCCCGATTCGAACAGAAGGACAGACGCATGGCATCCCGCCCCCAGGGTCATCGCGCCCGCAAGCGCTTCGGCCAGAACTTCCTGCGCGACCCCGGCATCATCTCGCGGCTGGTGCGCGCCATCGGCGCCCGCCCCGGCGAGCGCCTGGTGGAGATCGGCCCCGGCCAGGGCGCCCTCACCGAGCCGCTGCTGGAGGCGGCGGGCGGCCATCTCGAGGTCATCGAGCTCGACCGTGACCTGATTCCCGGCCTGCGCGTGCAGTTCTTCGACCAGCCGGGCTTCGTGATCCACGAGGGCGACGCGCTCAAGGTCGACTTCCGCGAACTGCGTGGCGATGGCCCGGCGCTGCGGGTGGTGGGCAACCTGCCCTACAACATCTCCACGCCGCTGATCTCCCACCTGCTCCAGGCCGGCGACGCCGTGGCCGATATGCACTTCATGCTGCAGAAGGAGGTCGTCGACCGCCTGGCGGCCCCGCCCGGGGGCGGCGAGCGCGGCCGCCTCTCGGTGCTGGCCCAGTACTACTGCACGGTCGAGTCGCTGTTCATCGTGCCGCCGGAGTCCTTCGTGCCGCGGCCCAAGGTGGATTCGGCCATCGTGCGCCTGACCCCCCACGCCGAGATGCCGGATGTCGCCCGCGACGAGACGCTGCTGTTCGAGGTGGTGCGCGAGGCCTTCGCCCAGCGCCGCAAGACGCTGCGCAACAACCTCAAGGGACGGATCGACGCCGTGGCCCTGGAGGCGCTCGGCATCGAGCCGAGCCGGCGGCCCCAGACCCTGAGCGTGGCGGAGTTCGTGCGCATCGCCAACCACCTGGCCGAGGAGGGCGGCGCCTCATGACGACATCGATCCTGGGCGACGATATCCATGTCGACGTGGAGCCGGCCTTCCAGGCGGACGAGTCCGCCCCCGAAGAAGAGCGCTTCGTGTTCAGCTATACCATCACCGTGCACAATCACTCCGGCCACAGCATGCAGCTGCTGGCGCGCCACTGGAAGATCACCCAGAGCAGCGGCGAGACCCAGGAGGTGCGCGGCAAGGGTGTGGTCGGCCAGCAGCCGCTGATCGGCCCCGGCCAGACCTTCCGCTACACCAGTCGGGCGATCCTCGACGGCCCGGTGGGCGTGATGGAAGGCGCCTTCACCTGCGTCGACACCGCCACCCAGCGCCCCTTCGAGGTGGCCGTCGCCCCCTTTCGGCTGGCCGGCCCCAACCAGGTGCACTGAGGCGTTCGGCGAGCGCCGCTTCACCCCCGATCTTCCAACGAGACCGCGAGGACGCGCCATGACCACCTACGCCGTCGGCGATCTCCAGGGCTGTCACGAGGAATTCGTGGCCCTGCTTGAGCGCCTCGACTTCGATCCGCGCCGTGACCGGCTGTGGCTGGCCGGCGATCTGGTCAACCGCGGCCGCGGTTCGCTGGACTGCCTGCGCGAGGTCATGGCTCTGGGCGACGCCGCCCGGGTGGTACTCGGCAATCACGATCTGCACCTGCTGGCGGTGGCTCGCGGCGGCGCGCGCCTCAAGCGCAAGGATACCCTGGACGCCATCCTCGCCGCGGCCGATCGCGAGCGCGTGCTCGACTGGCTGCAGAGCCGTCCGCTGGTGGTGCGCGACGGCGATACCCTGATGAGCCACGCCGGCCTGCCGCCCCAGTGGACGCTGGATCAGGCCGAGCCGCTGGCCGCCGAGGTGGCCGAGCGGCTCGGCGGCCAGCGTGCCGGCGCCTTCCTCGAGCAGATGTATGGCAACGAGCCGGCCCGCTGGCGTGACGACCTGGACGGCCTCGACCGCCTGCGGGCGATCGTCAACACCTTCACCCGCATGCGCTTCATCGCCGCCGACGGCGCGCTGGACTTCAGCGCCAAGGAGGGGCTCGACAGCGCGCCGCCGGGCTTCGCGCCCTGGTTCCAGTATCCCCGCGACGACGATCCGCGGCTGCTGTTCGGCCACTGGGCCGCGCTCGAGGGCGAGACGCCGGGCAGCCGGGTGCGGGCCGAGGCGCTGGATACCGGCTGCGTCTGGGGCGGGGCGCTGACCGCCCTCGACCTCGAGAGCGGCGCACGCATCAGCGTGCCCAGCCGCTACTGAATTTAGCCCTTCCTTCCTGTTGCATTCCTGGAGAACCGATGAGCTTCCAGCACCTGGACATTCCCACCCTGGCCGAGTGGCTCGACGCCGGCTCGCCGCTGACCCTGGTCGACATCCGCGACCCGGCGAGCTTCGCCGCCGGTCATATCCCCGGCTGCCGCCATCTGGACAACGACAGCGTCACGGCCCTGCTGGCCGAGGCGCCTCGCGAGACGCCGCTGGTGGTGGTCTGCTACCACGGCCACTCCAGCCAGCAGGCCGCGGCCTGGCTGGCCGGCCAGGGCTTCGAGACGGTCTACAGCCTCGACGGCGGCTTCACCGACTGGCAGCACCGTCTGCCCGAGCGCGTGGAGGCCTGAGCATGGCGACCCGCGATGCCCGCCTCGATGGCCTGACGGTCTATCGGGTCGGCGGCGCCGTGCGCGACGCCCGTCTCGGCTGGCCGGTCACCGACGTCGACTGGGTGGTGGTCGGCGCCACGCCCGAGGCCATGACCCGGCGCGGCTTCCGCGCCGTGGGCCGCGACTTCCCGGTGTTCCTGCATCCGAAGACCCACGAGGAGTTCGCCCTGGCGCGCACCGAGCGCAAGGCCGGCCACGGCTATACCGGCTTCGAGGTCCACGCGAGCCCCGAGGTCAGCCTGGAGCAGGATCTGGTGCGTCGCGACCTGACCATCAACGCCATGGCCGAGACCCCCGAGGGCGAACTGGTCGACCCCTACGGCGGGCTTCACGATCTCGAGGCCCGGGTGCTGCGCCACGTCTCGCCGGCCTTCGTCGAGGACCCGCTGCGGGTGCTGCGCACGGCGCGCTTCCTGGCGCGCTACGCCGGGCTCGGCTTCGTGATCGCCCCGGCCACCCGCGAGCTGATGCGCCGGCTGGCGGAGAGCGGGGAGCTCGGCCACCTGGTGGCCGAGCGCGTCTGGACCGAGACCGAGAAGGCGCTGGGCGAGCCCTGGCCGGACGTCTACTTCCAGGCTCTGCACGACTGCGGGGCCCTGGCGGCGCTGATGCCGGAGCTGGCGGCGGACGCCGCGGCGCTGGACGAGGCGCTGGGGCGGCTGGCGCGCCTGCCCGAGGACATCGCCGACGAGCAGGCGCCCCACTGGCGCTGGGCGCGGCTGGTCGAGCATCTCGAGGCCGAAGCCCGCGAGCGCCTGGCCGAGCGTCTGAAGCTGCCCCGGACACCGCGCCGGCTGGGCGATCAGGCGGCGGCGACGCGCCGGCTGGTGGCCGAGGCGCGGGCGGGCGAGCTGGACGGGGCGCGGGTGATGGCCTGGCTCGACGCCATCGGCGCCTGGCGCCAGGGCGAGCGGGTGGCCTCGCTGATCAGCCTGGTGAGCATGGAAGACGCGCGTCTGGCCGAGGACCTGGCCGTGGCCTGGCGCCTGGCGGGGCAGATCCTGCCCCGCGGGCTCGTCGAGGAGGGCTATCAGGGCCGCGAGCTGGGCGAGGAGCTGGCCCGGCGGCGCCGGGTAGCGATCGATGAGGTGCTGGCGGGCTGAGGGTCCGGTGTCCGATTCAAACGACCGGATAAGACGGTCGGATCAGGCGTCGAGCGGCAGGGACTTTCCGCGCCACGGGAAGTCGGCCGGCCACAGGGCCTGGTCGTCGGCCTCGAAGGTCGTCCACAGCTCGGCATAGCGCCGGCCGTCCTCGGGGTGACGGACGTCGGGCAGCAGCTCCGCCAGCGGCTTCAGCACGAAGGCGTGATGACGGATCTCGGCCCGCGGCAGCGCGACGCCATCGTGCTCGCCGGTCAGTTCGCCGACGGTGAGCAGATCGACGTCCAGGGTGCGGGGGCTGAATTTGGGGCTGTCGGCGCGGCGGCCGTTGGCGAACTCGAGCCGCTTGCACCAGGCCTGCAGCTCGCCCACCGACCAGTCGCTGTCGAACGCCGCGACCAGGTTGTAGAAGTTGCGGCCGTCCTCGAAGCCCACCGGTTCGCTCTCGTAGACCCGCGACAGGCGCAGGCCATCGAAGCGCTCGGCGAGGGCGTCGAGGCAGGCGGTCAGGTGCGTCTCGCGCTCGATGTTGCTGCCGATGCTGACGGTGACCAGGGCCATCAGGTCGCGCTCCGCTCGCCGCGCTCGATGCGCACCCCGACCGCATTGGCGGCGGGCACCGCGCCCGGCTTGCGCAGGGTCAGGCGTATCCAGGCGATGCCGTATTCCTGGCGCAGGGCGTCGACCAGGCGCTCGGCGAAGGTTTCCACCAGCTCGAAGCTGTGCTCGGCCCCGAAGCGGGCGATGCGCTCGCTGATGGCGGCATAGTCGAGGGTCTGGGCGATATCGTCGTCGGCCGCCGCGGGGCGAGTGTCGGTGGCCAGCTCCAGATCCAGAACCAGGGTCTGGGTGAGGGTGCGCTCCCAGTCGTAGACGCCGATCACGGTGTCGACCTTCAGCGCTTCGATCAGTACGAGATCCATCTTGGGCTCTCCGAGCCGTGGCAAGGGGCGGCGGCAGTGCCGGATTGGGCGGCGATTGTACGCGAGGCGACCGGTCGGCGACAGCGTCGACGCTGTTCCCGCGGCATCGAGGCTGGCAGAATCGGGGCACTTTCCGCTTGAGGGTCGGCCGTGCTGAGCCAACTCGAACTCGTGCTGCCGCTGATGGCGCTGGGCTATCTCAGCGGCACCTGGCTGGGGGCGATCACGGTGTGTCGCCTGGCCGGCCGCGGCGATCCGCGCCTGGCCGGTTCCGGCAATCCCGGCTTCTCCAACGTGCTGCGCCTGCATGGGCCGTGGCTGGCCCTGGCCACGCTGCTGGTCGATGCGGTCAAGGGCATGCCGGTGCTGTGGCTCGCCATGCTGCTGGCGCTGCCGCCCTGGGGGCAGGGGCTGGTCGGGCTCGGCGTGCTGCTCGGCCACAGCTATCCGGCCTGGTATCGCTTTCGCGGCGGCAAGGCGGTGGCCAGCGCCTTCGGCGTGATGCTGGTGCTGACCCCCTGGGTGGCGCTGTGCTGCGCGACTCTGTGGTGTCTGCTGGCCTGGCGGGTTCGCACCGCGGCGGTGGCGTCACTGGCCAGCGCCGCGCTGGCTCCGCTGGCCGCGATCTGGCTGGCGCCCGACTACGTGCCGGTGGTGATCGGCTTCACGCTGCTGGTGCTGGGGCGTCATGCGCTGAATATCCGTCAGCTGGGGCGGGGCGACGAGCCGGGGTTGTAAGTCGTAAGCGCGAAGAGCGGCGCTTTGCGCCTGGAAGAACGCCCGCTTCGCGGGCTTGAGCTGGAAGCTTGAAGAAAACCCGTGACCCCATGATGGCGGGGGTCATGCTGTCTTCCAGCTTTCAGCGCCCGGCCGGCGGCTCGAGCCCGTCCATCGGCCAGCGCGGTACGGCCTGCATCTGCCCCACGGTGTCGTGCTCGCCGGCCAGCAGGCGCTGGGCGCCCACATAGGCAATCATGGCCCCGTTGTCGGTGCAGAAGCGCCCGCGAGGATAGAAGACCTCGGCGCTGCGCTTGGCGGTCTCGAGGCCGAGGCGCTCGCGCAGGCGGGCGTTGGCGCTGACGCCGCCGGCCACCACCAGCCGCTTGAGGCCGGTCTGGTCGAGGGCGCGGCGGCACTTGATCACCAGGGTGTCGACCACGGCCTCCTCGAAGGCGCGGGCCACGTTGGCGCGGGCGGCGTCATCGAGTTCGCCGTCGGCTTCGAGCTTGCGGATCGCGGTCAGGGTATGGGTCTTGAGTCCGGAGAAGCTGAAGTCCAGCCCGGGGCGGTCGGTCATCGGCCGCGGGAAGCGAAAGCGCGTCGGGTCGCCGGTCTCGGCCAGGCGCGCCACGGCGGGGCCGCCGGGGTAGTCCAGGCCGAGCATCTTGGCGGCCTTGTCGAAGGCCTCGCCGGCGGCGTCGTCCACCGATTCGCCGAGCAGGCGATAGCGGCCGAGGCCTTCGACCTCGACCAGCTGGGTGTGGCCGCCGGAAACCAGCAGCGCCACGAAGGGGAAGGCGGGCGGCGCGTCCTCGAGCATCGGCGCCAGCAGATGGCCTTCCATGTGGTGCACGCCGAGCACCGGGATGTCGAGTGCCCGGGCCATGCCGTGGGCGGTGCTGGCGCCGACCATCAGTGCGCCCACCAGGCCGGGGCCGGCGGTGTAGGCGATGGCGTCCAGTTCGCCACGGCTCACGCCGGCATCGCTGAGCACGGTCTGGATCAGCGGCAGCAGGCGCCGGGTGTGGTCGCGGCTGGCCAGCTCCGGCACCACGCCGCCGTATTCGGCGTGCATGGCGATCTGGCTGTGGAGGGCGTCGGCCGCGAGGCCACGCTCGGTGTCATAGAGGGCGACGCCGGTCTCGTCGCAGGAGGTCTCGATGCCCAGTACACGCATGGTCATGGCTCGGTACAGCGGAAAGGGCGCCATTCTACGCCTTTTGGTCGCTGGGCGGCAGGGGCGGGGCGCGAAACGGTTTGCATGGTCGTGGTACGACGACTAGAATACTTTGCGCTGCAAGACTGGGTCGTGCGCCCAGGGGCAGGCTCCCTGTTTCTCCCTTCCATCGTTTCGGCCCGCATCGCGTGGTCGTCGGCGTCAGTGGGACATGGCGAGCGCCCCTGAAGGCGTGCGTTCAAACCGAACTCAAGTTTTTCAAGGTAGGTGAGTGCTTAATGCCTTCTGTTAAAGTACGCGATAACGAGCCGTTTGACGTCGCACTGCGTCGCTTCAAGCGTTCCTGTGAAAAAGCCGGTGTTCTGTCCGAGGTTCGCCGTCGCGAGCAGTACGAGAAGCCGACCGCAGAGCGCAAGCGCAAGGCGGCTGCCGCCGTCAAGCGTCACGCCAAGAAGCTTCAGCGTGAGCGCAAGCGTTTCGAACGGCTCTATTGATCCGTACTTGGGTCGGACCGCTGGCTAGCGGATCGACTCGGGAGGAGCGCCAAGCGGCCGCCGTTCGGTGGCCGCTTGTTTTTTCGCCCGTTCTCAGGGTCCTGGCTTTCAACCCATACTGGATTGCCTGATGGCCGGTCAGATCCCGCAGCGTTTCATCGATGACCTGCTGGCTCGCGTCGACGTGGTCGAGGTGGTCGGCGAGCGGGTCAAGCTCAAGAAGGCCGGACGCAATCATTCCGGTCTCTGTCCCTTCCACCAGGAAAAGTCGCCGTCCTTTACCGTCAGCGCCGACAAGCAGTTCTATCACTGCTTCGGCTGCGGTGCCCACGGTAACGCGCTGCGCTTCCTGATGGAGTACGACAACCTGCGCTTCCCCGACGCGGTGGAACATCTCGCCGCCCGGCTGGGGCTCGAGGTGCCGCGCGAGGGCGCCGACGATCCGCGGGCCCAGGCCCGCGAGCGCAAGCGCAAGGAAGGCGTCAACCTGCTCGAACTGTCGGCGAGCTTCTTTCGCGAGCGCCTGAAGATGCCCGAAGGGCAGGGCGCGCGGGAGTATATCGAGCGTCGCGGGCTGTCGCCGGAGGTCGTGCGCGACTTCGGCATCGGCTATGCCCCGGGCGGCTGGGAGTCGCTCAAGCGGCATCTCGGCGAGCAGGGCATCGCCGAGCCGGTGCAGATCGAATACGGCCTGCTGGTGCACCGCGAGGACAGCGGGCGCACCTACGACCGCTTCCGTGATCGGGTGATGTTTCCGATCCGCGATATCCGCGGCCGCACCATCGCCTTCGGCGGACGGGTGCTGGGCGATGCCAAGCCCAAGTACCTGAACTCCCCGGAGACGCCGGTCTTTCACAAGGGGCGCGAGCTGTACGGCCTCTATGAGGCGCGTCAGGCCAACCCGCGTCTCGAGCGACTGGTGATCGTCGAGGGCTACATGGACGTGGTGGCGCTCGCCCAGTTCGGCATCCGCAATGCGGTGGCCACCCTGGGCACGGCCACCACCGAGGATCATCTCGGGCGGCTGTTCCGCATGGTCGACGAGGTGGTGTTCTGCTTCGACGGCGATCGCGCCGGCCGCCAGGCGGCGAGCCGGGCGCTGGAGACGGTGCTGCCGCAGATGATCGACGGCCGTCAGGCGCGGTTCCTGTTCCTGCCCGATGGCGAGGATCCGGATACCCTGGTGCGCCGCGAGGGTCCCGAGGCCTTCGAGGATCGGGTCACCTGTGCCAGTCCGCTGTCGGAGTTCCTCTTCGAGCAGGCCGCCGAGGGGCGCGACCTGGAGCGGCTGGAGGAGCGCGAGCGCTTCGCCAGCCGGGTGCTGGCGGCCATCGGTCGCCTGCCCGAGGGGGTGATGAAGTCGCTGCTGCTGACGGAACTCTCCCGTCGCACCGGCGTCGATCAGTCAAGCTTCGAGTCGCTGATGTCCCGCGGCGAGAGTGTCGACGAGGCGCCGACCGCGGACGTGCCGCCGGAGTGGGCGGATGAGGCGCCGCCCCGAGGCGAGGCGCCGGCGGGGGCGCGGACGACCGGCGGTCCGGCGTCCCTGGGGCAGATGGCTCGGGCGCTGCAGCTGCTGGTGCATGAGCCGTCGCTGGTCGAGCGTCTGCCCGAGGACGACGACTGGTGCGACCAGAACGATCCGGATGCCGGGCTGTGTCGCGAGGTGGTGCGCCTGCTACGGGCCGGCGGCTACCGCAGCCCTCAGGTGCTGCTGGCGCACTTTCACGGCACGCCGGAGGGCGAGCGCCTGGCGATGCTGGCCCGGCGGGCGCCGCTGGTGCCGCGCGGGCTGCTCGGCACCGAGCTCGACAACTGGGTGGCTTATTTTCAGCGCCATCGTCGGCAGCAGTCGCCGCAGGAGGCGTATGACGCCCTGCTGGCTCGAATGCAGGCCGGCGAGTCGCTGTCGAAAGAGGAGCGGCAGCGGCTCAATGCGCTGCTGATGGAGCTCAAGGGGTGAGGGTCTGAGAGAGGCGTCGATTGGCGCCGGACTTGAATTTCCGCCTACCATCACCATATAGACAGCGTCCCCTGAGCGGAACGCAACCAGACACGCTAACACACCTGAATGACCGCGCAAATACGTCGAACTGGCAAAACGGCGGTCAAACCCGCTATACTGTTCGGCTTATCGAGTTTTCTCCGCCTCAGTGCTTCAGGTGCTTCATTCTTCTTCGTCGAGATAGGGTTTCTATGGCTGGAAATGCGCAGCAGCAGTCACGTCTGAAGGAGTTGATCGCGCGCGGCAAGGAACAGGGCTTCCTGACCTATGCCGAGGTCAACGACCATCTTCCCGAGGATATCGCCGACCCCGATCAGGTGGAAGACATCATCGGCATGATCAACGACATGGGTATCAATGTCGTCGAGGAAGCGCCTGATGAAGATACCCTGATGATGGCCGATCACTCCACCGATGAATCGGCTGCCGAGGAGGCCGTGGCGGCCCTGGCGGCGGTGGAGAGCGACGTGGGCCGCACCACCGACCCGGTGCGCATGTACATGCGCGAGATGGGCACGGTCGAGCTGTTGACCCGCGAAGGCGAGATCGAGATCGCCAAGCGCATCGAGGAGGGTACCCGCGAGGTGATGTCCGCCCTGGCCTATCTGCCGGGCGCCGTGGACTCCATCCTCGAGGCCTACGATGCCACTCAGGATGAGGAGGCCCCGGGCCGCCTGTCCGACCTGTTCTCCGGCTTCATCGACCCCGACGAGGGTATCCCCGGCGTCGCCGAGGCCGATGTGCCCGAGGAGCCGGTGGTCGCCGAAGGGGCGTCCGACGAGGATGACGAGGACGCCGAGGACGAGGACGACAGCGGCGGCGGCCCGGACCCGGAAGAGGCCCGCGCCCGCTTCGAGCAGATCCGCGAGCAGAACGAGTCGGCCCGCCAGGCCATCGACGCCAACGGCCGCGGCTCCGCCCAGGCGCAGGCCGAGCTGGCCCGCCTGGCCGAGCTGTTCTCGCCGATCAAGCTGGTGCCCAAGCACTTCGAGCGCCTGGTCGGTCAGGTGCGCATCAGCGTCGAGCAGATCCGGGCCCAGGAAAAGGCCGTGATGCAGCTGTGCGTCAAGAAGGCCAAGGTGCCGCGCAAGACCTTCATCAAGGCCTTCCCCGGCAACGAGTCGCGCCAGGACTGGCTCGACGACTTCATGGCCGAGCAGACCAAGTACGCCGACAAGCTTGCCGTCTTCAAGGGCGACATCCAGCGCTCCCAGCGCAAGATCGCCTTCGAGGAAGAGATGATCCAGCTGCCGGTGACCGACATCAAGGAGGTCAACCGTCGGCTGTCCATCGGCGAGGCCAAGGCGCGTCGCGCCAAGAAGGAGATGGTCGAGGCCAACCTGCGCCTGGTCATCTCGATCGCCAAGAAGTACACCAACCGCGGCCTGCAGTTCCTGGATCTGATCCAGGAGGGCAACATCGGCCTGATGAAGGCCGTGGACAAGTTCGAGTACCGCCGCGGCTACAAGTTCTCGACCTACGCCACCTGGTGGATCCGTCAGGCGATCACGCGCTCCATCGCCGACCAGGCGCGCACCATCCGTATCCCGGTGCACATGATCGAGACGATCAACAAGCTCAACCGCGTCTCCCGCCAGATGCTGCAGGAGATGGGGCGCGAGCCGACGCCGGAAGAGCTGGGCGAGCGCCTCGAGATGCCGGAAGACAAGGTGCGCAAGGTCCTGAAGATCGCCAAGGAGCCGATCTCCATGGAGACGCCCATCGGTGACGACGACGATTCGCACCTCGGCGACTTCATCGAGGACGGCACCATGGTGCTGCCGATCGACTCGGCCACCGGCGAGGGCCTGATCGAGGCCACCCGCAACGTGCTCGGCGGCCTGACCGCCCGTGAGGCGAAGGTGCTGCGCATGCGCTTCGGCATCGACATGAACACCGACCATACCCTCGAGGAGGTCGGCAAGCAGTTCGACGTGACCCGCGAGCGGATCCGTCAGATCGAGGCCAAGGCGCTGCGCAAGCTGCGTCACCCGTCCCGTTCCGAGCCGCTGCGCTCCTTCCTCGACGAGTGATCGTCGACCGGGCCGGCCGTTCGCCGGCCCCGGCATTCTTCGCATGAAATGCCCTGCTCGAAACGACGATGCCCGCGGCCATGGCCGCGGGCATCGTCGTTTCGGGGGAGTTGTCGAGGCGTCAGGCCAGGCGCTGTCGGCGCCAGCGGCGGGCCAGCAGCAGCAGCTCGATCATGGCGATGCACATCAGGGTGTAGCCGAACAGTTCGGTGACCTCCTCGGCGGCGTCCTTGAACACGCGGACGTAGTGCTCGCCGAGGACGGCCTTCCACATGTCGCCGCGGCCGTAGAGGCGCGAGAACACGTAGGTGCCGAGGAAGCCGGCGGCGAACAGGCCGCCGGAGAAGGTCATGGCATAGCGCTCGAGCTCGGCGGCGAAGGCGCGGCCGTGGCGGATTACCACGAACAGGATCGGCAGCACCAGCAGGCTGACCAGGATCTGCCAGGCGCCGTCGAAGACGTACTCGTCCAGCCAGGCGTCCTGTTCGCGGATCAGCGATGCGCCGAGCAGGCCGATCAGCAGCAGGGTGAGGTGCGGCAGGCGGTCGTCCAGGCGGCGGGCGATGAGTGCCATGATCGTGCCGGTCAGCAGCAGCAGCGACTGCAGGGGCTCGGTGAGGCCTCGTTCGGTGAAGCGCAGGTCCGGCATGTGCGTGGCTTCGAAGAGCACGATCTCGAGCAGCGCGGCAATCAGCAGCATGTAGCCGAAGCCGCGCAGGCACAGGTAGCGGAAGGCGATTCGGTCGGCGGAATGTTCGGGCATGGTCAGGCTTCTGTCGGAAGAATATTGAGTCAGCTAATTATACGTCTTGAGAGAGGTCGCTGTCTGCCACCACCGGGTGACGCGACGGGTGCTGGCGTCGCGCCTCCTCCAGCAGCCAGTCGTGGACCGCACAGATCCGGCGATCGTCCAGCGAGCCCGCGGCATGCACGATACCGTAGTGCATGCCGGTCGCCACGCGCTGGTCGAACGGTGCCACCAGGGCGCCGGTGTCCAGCTCGCTGGTGATCAGCGTCTGGCGCGCGATGGCCACGCCCATGCCGGCCAGGGCCGCCTCCATGGTCAGGTGGTTGCGGTTGAAGGTGTAGCCGCGCCGCACGTTGACGTCCGGGGCGCTGATGGCCTGCAGGTAGTGCTCCCATTCGCCATAGTCGTGGCTGCCGCGCCAGGCGGTGACGTCATGCAGCAGCGGGTACCAGGCCAGATCCTCGGGGCGGCGCAGCGGCGGACGGCCGCGCATCAGCGAGGGGGCGCAGACCGGGAAGATGGTCTCCTCCATCAGCGGCGTGATCGACATGCCCGGATAGTGGCCGTCGTTGAGGTCCAGCGCCAGATCGAACTCGCCCTCGCGCAGCGAGATGCTGCTGTCCTCCGAGAGGATATGCAGTTCGATGTCGGGGAAGCGCGCCTGCAGGCGCGGCAGCCTGGGCATCAGCCACTTGTTGAGGAAGGAGGGCACCACGCGCATGCGGATGATGCCGCTCATCACGCCGCTGCGCAGCCGCTTCACCTCGAGCCCCACGGCCTGGTAGGCCTCGTCGACCACCGAGGCCAGTCGCCGGCCTTCCTCGGTGAGCGCCAGGCAGCGCGGCAGGCGGCGGAACAGCTTGAAGCCGAGGCGATCCTCGAGCTGCTTGATCTGCTGGCTGACGGCGCCGGTGGTGACGTGCAGCTCCTCCGCCGCCCGGGTGAAGGAGAGGTGGCGGGCGCTGACCGCGAAGACCTTCAGCCAGGCGTGGGTCTGGGCATTGAGGAGTCGGCTCATGGTTTAGTCATTCTATAGCGTGGGCGAGATATTCTGGATTGCCGCGATGGGAGAGTCGCGACAACATTAAGGTCCAAGGCAAACGAAAGCCAGTTGGCTTTAGTGTAACTGACAACAAGACGGCGTCGGTACGTTCCGGCCCCGCCCGAGGTCCTCCCCATGTCCATCAGCGTCTTCGACCTGTTCAAGATCGGCATCGGCCCTTCCAGCTCGCATACCGTCGGCCCGATGCGCGCGGCTTACGACTTCGTGCAGGAACTGCGTCGGCAGGACCTGCTGGAGCGGGTGGCACGGGTCGAGGTGCATCTGCACGGCTCGCTGTCATCCACCGGCCAGGGGCACGGCACCGATCAGGCGACCATCATGGGCCTGATGGGCGAGCGCCCCGAGTCGATCAACCCGGACATCGTCACGCCCTGCATCGAGGAGCTGCTGGAGTCCCAGACCCTGCTGCTCGACGGTCATCTGGCGATCCCCTTCCTGTGGGCGCGTGACCTGCAGTGGCACGACGAGAGTCTGCCCTACCATCCCAACGCCATGACCCTGGTGGCCCATGGCCACTCCCAGGAACTGTACCGCAACATCTTCTATTCCGTGGGCGGTGGCTTCGTGGTCGACGAGGCTCAGGCGGCCAGCGGCGAGCTCGACAGCGACACCACCGCGCTGCCCTATGACTTCAACTCCGCCGGCGAGCTGCTGGCGCTGTGTCGCCTGCACGACATGCGCATCAGCGAGCTGATGATGGAGAACGAGAAGGCCTGGCGCAGCGAGGCCGAGATCCGCGCCGGGCTGTGGCGCATCTGGGAAGCCATGCAGGACTGCGTGCAGAAGGGCTTCGAGGGCGAGGGCGTGCTGCCCGGCGGGCTCAACGTCAAGCGCCGCGCCGGCGCCCTGCATCGCCGCCTCGAGGCCGTCGAGGATGACGGCAGCCTGATCGCCTCGACCTTCTCCGCCATGGACTGGGTCAACGTCTTCGCCCTGGCGGTGAACGAGGAGAACGCGGCCGGCGGGCGCATGGTCACCGCACCGACCAACGGCGCGGCCGGCATCATCCCGGCGGTGCTGCACTACTACATGAAGTTCCAGCAGGGCGCCGACGAGCGCTGCGTGGTGGACTTCCTGCTCACCGCCGGCGCCGTGGGGATCCTGTGCAAGAAGAACGCCTCCATCTCCGGCGCCGAGGTCGGCTGCCAGGGCGAGGTGGGCTCGGCCTGCGCCATGGCCGCCGCCGGTCTCACCGAGGTGCTGGGCGGGACCCCCGGCCAGGTGGAGAACGCCGCCGAGATCGGCCTGGAGCACAACCTTGGCCTGACCTGCGACCCCGTTGGCGGCCTGGTCCAGGTGCCCTGCATCGAGCGCAACGCCATCGCCTCGGTGAAGGCCATCAACGCCACCCAGATGGCCCTGCGCGGCGACGGCGAGCACTTCATCTCGCTGGACAAGGCGATCCGCACCATGCGCGATACCGGCGCCGACATGCAGGAGAAGTACAAGGAAACCTCCAAGGGCGGTCTGGCGGTCAACGCCATCGAATGCTGAATCAGTCTCTTTGTCGGGCGGCGGGTGCCGTCCTTGCCGGCGCGCCACTCGGGTGGCGCGCCTTTTTTTGTCTCGTCCCGGGTGATCCGGCTCGCTTTGTCCTGCGTCAGCCTCGTCGTGCCGGCAGGGTGTCGCCGATATGGGCGACCAGGTAGTCCAGGAAGCGGTGCACCTTGGCCGAGCGGTGGCGATGCTGGGGGTAGACGGCCCACACGGCGGTGTCGCCGTGGCGATAGGCGTCGAGCACGCTGATCAGCTCGCCGCGGGCCAGGTGTTCCTCGACGTAGTAGTCCGGTAGCTGGGCCAGCCCCAGGCCCTTGAGCGCCGCGTCGAGCAGTGCCGGCCCGGAGTTGCCGCTCAGCGGGCCGTCGACACGGATGTCGCGGCGCACGCCGTCGACGTCGAAGCGCCAGTAGTCCCGCGAGCCGACCAGACAGCGGTGGCGCGACAGCTCCGAGAGGCTGTGGGGCTGGGCGACGCGGGTGAAGTAGGCGGGCGCGCCGACCACGTACTCGCGCCGTTCGCACAGGCGCCGGGCGATCAGCGAGGAGTCCTGCAACCGGCCCATGCGGATGGCGATGTCGAAACCCTCGTCGATGATGTCCACCTGACGGTTGGTGAAGTGCATGCGCACCTCGAGCCGGGGGTTGGCGCACATGAAGTCATGCACCAGCGGCGCGATGAAGCGTTCACCGAAGGTGGTGGCGCAGGTCAGGCTCAGCAGGCCGGTGGGGGTGTCCTGCAGTTCCTTGACCGCGGTCTCGGCCTCGCGGAAGCCCTCGAACAGGTGCTGGCAGTGCTGGTAGTAGAGCCGCCCGGCCTCGGTGAGGCGAATCCGTCGCGTGGTGCGATAGAGCAGGGTGGTGCCCAGCTGATTCTCCAGCTGACTGACCAGCCGGCTGACGTGGGAGCTCGAGACCTTTAGGCGTTCGGCGGCGGCCTTGAAGGCGCCCAGGCGTACGACCTCGATGAAGGCCTCGACGCGGTCCCAGCGTTGCATGCGGTGTGTCCTCCGGTGGTGGTGCGCTGGATTGTTGTCAAGTGGCAACAATGTCATGCGTTTAGTGCAGTTTATCCGAGTATGCGGTCTTGCCTAGACTGTGGGAAGGCCAACCCCATTGAGAGGAATGAATCATGAAGTCACGCGCCGCCGTCGCCCTGGAAGCGGGCAAGCCGCTCGAGCTGACCGAGATCGACGTCGAAGGCCCGAAGGCCGGCGAAGTGCTGGTGCGCATGGCCGCCACCAGCGTCTGCCACACCGACGCCTTCACCCTGTCCGGCGCCGATCCGGAAGGCCTGTTCCCGTCCGTGCTGGGCCACGAGGGCGCCGGCGTCGTCGAGGAAGTGGGCGAGGGCGTCACCGGCCTCAAGCCCGGTGACCACGTCATCCCGCTCTATACCGCCGAGTGCGGCAAGTGCAAGTTCTGCCTGTCCGGCAAGACCAACCTGTGCCAGGCGGTCCGCGCCACCCAGGGCAAGGGCGTGATGCCCGACGGCACCAGCCGCTTCTCCCTCGACGGCCAGAAGCTGCATCACTACATGGGCTGCTCCACCTTCAGCGAATACACCGTGGTGCCCGAGGTGTCCCTGGCCGTGGTCTCCAAGGAAGCGCCGCTGGACAAGATCTGCCTGCTGGGCTGCGGCGTGACCACCGGCATTGGCGCGGTCATGAACACCGCCAAGGTCGAGCCGGGCTCCACCGTGGCCGTATTCGGTCTCGGCGCCATCGGTCTGGCCGTGATCCAGGGCGCGGTCATGGCCAAGGCCAGCCGCATCATCGCCATCGACGTGAACCCGGAGAAGTTCGAGCTGGCCAAGCAGTTCGGCGCCACCGAATTCGTCAATCCGAAGGACTACAGTGACTCCATCCAGCAGGTCATCGTCGACATGACCGATGGTGGCGTCGACTACTCCTTCGAGTGCATCGGCAACGTCAACGTCATGCGCTCGGCCCTGGAGTGCTGCCACAAGGGCTGGGGCGAGTCAGTGATCATCGGCGTCGCCGGCGCCGGCGAGGAGATCTCCACCCGTCCGTTCCAGCTGGTCACCGGCCGGGTCTGGAAGGGCTCCGCCTTCGGCGGCGTCAAGGGTCGCACCGAGCTGCCGGGCTACGTCGATCGCTACATGAAGGGCGAGCTGAACATCGACGACTTCATCACCCACGACATGCCGTTCGAGAAGATCAACGAGGCCTTCGAGCTGCTGCACAAGGGCGAAAGCATCCGCACCGTGCTGCACTACTGATCAGCGTTCTCTGCCGCGCGGGGCGGGCAGCCCCGTCGCCGCGCGAGCGGCAGTGAACGACCCGTCTCTGGTACCGGGCGTCGCGACCGCGACGCCCGGTACCCCTCGAACCCCATGAGGAGTCGCTCATGACCATGACCGAACAGCTCGAGCTGGTCTCGGCCAACCGCAGCTTCGGCGGCTGGCACAAGCGCTACCGCCACCGCTCCCGGGCGCTGGACTGCGAGATGACCTTCGCCATCTACCTGCCGCCCCAGGCGGAGACCGAGCGGGTCCCGCTGCTGTGGTGGCTGTCGGGACTGACCTGCACCGACGAGAACTTCATGCAGAAGGCCGGCGCCCAGCGCCTGGCCGCGGAGCTCGGCATCGCCATCGTCTGCCCGGATACCAGCCCCCGCGGGCTGAATCTGCCCGGCGAGGACGACAGCTACGACTTCGGCTCCGGCGCGGGCTTCTACGTCAACGCCACCCAGGCGCCGTGGAAGGACCACTACCGGATGTACGACTACGTGGCCGAGGAGCTGCCCTCGGTGGTGCGTCAGCACTTCCCGGTCAATGGTCGCGAGGCCATCAGCGGCCACTCCATGGGCGGCCACGGGGCACTGATCCTGGCCCTGCGTCGTCCCGGGCACTACCGCTCGGTGTCGGCCTTCGCGCCGGTGGTCAACCCGGCCCAGTGCCCCTGGGGCCGCAAGGCCTTCGGCAACTACCTGGGCGAGGACGTCAGCCAGTGGACCCAGTACGACGCCTGCGAGCTGGTGGCGCGCGGCGCCTCCCGCCAGCCGTTGTTCATCGACCAGGGTGAGGCCGACAATTTCCTCGAGGAACAGCTGTGCCCCGAGCGCCTGGAGGCGGTGTGCGCCGAGCACGACCATCCGCTGACCCTGCGTCGTCAGCCGGGCTATGACCACAGCTACTTCTTCATCGCCAGCTTCATCGACGACCACCTGCGCTACCACGCCGAGCATCTTCACGCTCAGCACTGAGTCGCGCCGGGACCTGTCGGCCGGGTCGCTCAGCGGCCCGCAGCGCGCCGCCTCCTCGAGGCGGCGCCTGTCGTTCCTGCCTACCGTGTTCCTTGGCGACGTTTTCATGCCTGTGTGCGACTCATTGTCGTGATGTACCGGGAGAACGCCTCCCGATAGGCAAATTTGACATGCCAGAAAACGACACAGCCGGTAAATTTCGAAGCGTGCATGCCTGTCCGCGACAGGCGGGCCTCCAGGGCAAATGCCCCTGCCTGACTCGTCAATAACGATGACAACACCACCGTGCTGGAGTATGGACGATGACAAGCGCTCCTCAGACCTCGCGTCATGCCGCCGGGCCCCAGACGCTCGGCTTCCTGTTGCTGGATAACTTCACTCTCATCTCGCTGGCCTCGGCCATCGAACCCCTGCGCATGGCCAATCAGCTGGCCGGGCGCGAGCTCTATCGCTGGTACACCCTGACCCTCGATGGCGGCCCGGTGCGTGCCAGCGACGGCCTGCAGATCACCCCCGACGCCTCCACCACCGTGCCGCTGGCGCTGGACATGGTGATCGTCTGCGGCGGCGTGGGCCCGCAGCGCAGCGTGCAGCGCGAGCACGTCGCCTGGCTGCAGTCCGAGGCACGCCATTCGCGCCGCCTGGGCGCCGTCTGCACCGGTTCCTGGGCCCTGGCCCGCGCCGGGCTGCTCGACGGCTTCGAGGCCAGCGTGCACTGGGAATGCCTGGCCGCCATGCAGGAGGCTTTCCCCAAGGTCTCGCTGACCACGCGGCTGTTCTCCATCGACCGCGACCGGGCCACCGCCTCGGGCGGCACGGCGCCGATGGACATGATGCTGACCCTGATCGGCCGCGACCACGGCCGCGAGCTGGCCGCCGGCATCTCCGAGATGTTCATCTACGACCGCGTGCGCAACGAGCAGGACCAGCAGCGGGTGCCGCTCAAGCACGTGCTGGGGACCACCCAGCCGCGGCTGCTGGAGATCGTCGCGCTGATGGAGGCCAACCTCGAGGAGCCGATCAGCCTCGACGAGCTGGCCGGCTACGTGAACGTGTCGCGGCGCCAGCTGGAGCGGCTGTTCCAGAAGAACCTGCACTGCTCGCCGTCGCGCTACTACCTCAAGCTGCGTCTGACCCGGGCCCGGCAGCTGCTCAAGCAGACGCCGATGTCGATCATCGAGGTGGCCTCGGCCTGCGGCTTCGTCTCCACGCCGCACTTCTCCAAGTGCTACCGCGAGTACTTCGGCATTCCGCCCCGCGACGAACGTCTGGGCTCCAGCGCTGTGGACCTGGTGCCGGTGCAGCTGGGCCAGGATGCCGCCGTCATGCTACAGTCCGCCTCTTTCGAGTCGGTGCCCGACACGCCGGTGTCCGCGGCCATGAGCGCCCTGGACCAGGCCCGGGGGGAGCCGACCTATGCCAGCGTCAGGCTGAGTTAGCGCCTGGCGCCGGGAGGGCGCATCCCCATCCTCGGGGAGTGCGCCCCTGACGAAGTGCCGGGCGGAGGTCGATGCGAAACGGATGGCGATGGCTGGCGCGGGCCCTGGGGCTCGCGCTGCTCGGCGGGATCGGGCTGAGCGTGCTGGCGGTGCTGATGTTCCGGGTGGTGCCGGTGGGCGGCTCCATGGTGATGCTCGAGCGCAAGGTACAGGCCTGGCGCGACGGCGATTCGCTGGAGATCCGCCAGGACTGGCGCCCGTGGAGCCAGCTGCCCGACAGCGCCAAGCTGGCGGTGATCGCCGCCGAAGACCAGCGCTTCCCCGAGCATCACGGCTTCGACCTGGTCGAGCTGCGCCGCGCCATCGAGGCCAGCCTCAACGGCGGCGACCTGCGCGGCGCCAGCACCCTCAGCCAGCAGACCGCCAAGAACCTCTTCCTGTGGACCGGCCGCAGCTGGGTGCGCAAGGGCCTGGAGGCCTGGTTCACCCTGCTGATCGAGACGCTCTGGCCCAAGGAGCGCATTCTCGAGGTCTATCTCAATATCGCCGAGTGGGACGACGGAGTCTTCGGTCTCGAGGCCGCCTCCCGCCATTACTTCGGCGTACCGGCGTCGCGTCTGAGCAATGCCCAGGCCAGCCGGCTGGCCGCCATCCTGCCCAATCCCCGTGGCTGGAATGCCTCGCGCCCCAGCGGCTACGTGTTGCAGCGCAGCGCCTGGATCCGCGGGCAGATGCGCAATCTCGGCGGTGCCGCCTACCTCGAGCGTCTCTGACGCGACACCGATTTCCCGGCGTGTCGCGATCGCGACGGGCGTGACGCTTTTGGAATTTTCCCGGTCGTTTCCAGGCGCCGGGGCCCGCAGGGCGGGGGATATGCTGCCGGCGTGACCATGCGCTACCACGGAGCCCCCCGCCATGACCCCTTCCGAGCTGCACCAGGACGCCATCGTTATCGATGGTCTCGTTATCGCCAAGTGGAACCGCGAGCTGTTCGAGGACATGCGCAAGGGCGGCCTGACTGCCGCCAACTGCACCGTGTCCGTCTGGGAAGGCTTCCAGGCCACCGTCGACAACATCGTCAAGACCGACGCCCTGATGGCCGAGTCCAGCGACCTGGTGCGTCCGGTGCGCACCACCGCGGATATCACCCGGGCCAAGGAAGAGGGCAAGACCGGCATCATCTACGGCTTCCAGAACGCCCATGCGTTCGAGGACCAGATCGGCTACGTCGAGATCTTCAAGAAGCTCGGCGTGGGCATCGTGCAGATGTGCTACAACACCCAGAACCTGGTCGGCACCGGCTGCTACGAGCGTGACGGCGGCCTGTCCGGCTTCGGCCGCGAGATCGTCGCCGAGATGAACCGCGTCGGCATCATGTGCGACCTCTCCCACGTCGGCGAGAACACCTCCCGCGAGGTGATCGAGGCGTCCGAGAAGCCGGTCTGCTACTCCCACTGCCTGCCGTCCGGCCTCAAGGAACATCCGCGCAACAAGTCCGACGAAGAGCTCAAGTTCATCGCCGACAACGGCGGCTTCGTCGGCGTGACCATGTTCACGCCCTTCCTCCGTGCCGGCGTCGACGCCACCGTCGACGACTACGTCGAGGCCATCGAGTACGTGATGAACATCGTCGGCGAGGATGCCATCGGCATCGGCACCGACTTCACTCAGGGTCACGACAAGCAGTTCTTCGAGTGGCTGACCCACGACAAGGGCTACGCCCGTCGCCTGACCAACTTCGGCAAGATCATCAACCCCGAGGGCATTCGCACCATCGGCGAATTCCCCAACCTCACCGAGGCGCTGCTGAAGCGCGGCCTGAGCGAGCGCCAGGTGCGCAAGATCATGGGTGAGAACTGGGTCAATGTCCTGAAGGACGTCTGGGGCGAGTGAGCCCTCCGCGCCGGGCCGCGGCCCGGCGCCATCCGTGAATGTCACTGCCGCTCGACGCCGCTTGCCAACAGCCAACAACGCCCGAAGCCGCGCCTGCGAGCCCATTGAAGCCCGATAATAATCAGCAAGATTCGAGGAATAAGATCGTGACCAAGATGGCCCCTGAACTGCCGATCGAAGTGGATGCCGATACCGGCATCTGGACCACCGACGCCCTGCCGATGCTGTACGTGCCGCGTCACTTCTTCATCAACAACCACGTCGCCGTGGAAGAGGCCCTGGGCGCCGAGAAGTACGCCGAGATCCTCTACGATGCCGGCTACAAGAGCGCCTGGCACTGGTGCGAGAAGGAGGCCGAATGCCACGGCCTCGAGGGCGTCGACGTCTTCGAACACTACATGAAGCGCCTCTCCCAGCGCGGCTGGGGGCTGTTCATCACCGAGGACATCGACCTAGACGCCGGTACCTGCCGCGTGCGCCTCGAGCACAGCGCCTTCGTCTATCAGATGGGCAAGGTCGGCCGGAAGATCGAATACATGTTCACCGGCTGGTTCGCCGGCGCCATGGACCAGATCCTCGCCGCCCGCGGCAGCGATCTGCGCACCGTCGCCGAGCAGACCCAGAGCGGCGCCGAAGAAGGCTGCGACGTCGGCGTCTTCGTGACCCGTCCGATCGCCGACATCTCGAACAACGCACAGGGCTGAGGAGGCATCACCCATGGCATTCGACGCGATCTTCCAGCCGATCGAGATCGGCAACCTCACCATTCGCAACCGCGTGGTCAGCACCGCCCACGCCGAGGTCTACGCGACCGACGGCGGCATGACCACCGACCGCTACGTCAAGTACTACGAAGAGAAGGCCAAGGGCGGCTGCGGCCTGTGCATCTGCGGCGGCTCCTCGGTGGTCTCCATCGACAGCCCGCAGGCCTGGTGGAGCTCGGTGAACCTGGCCACCGACCGCATCATTCCGCACTTCCAGAATCTGGCCGACGCCGTGCACAAGCACGGCGGCAAGATCATGATCCAGATCACCCACATGGGTCGTCGCTCGCGCTGGGATGGCTTCAACTGGTCGACCCTGCTGTCGCCGTCCGGCATCCGCGAGCCGGTGCACCGCTCCACCTGCAAGACCATCGAGGAGGAGGAGATCTGGCGCATCATCGGTGACTTCGCCCAGGCCGCACGCCGGGCGAAGGAAGGCGGCCTGGACGGCGTCGAGCTGTCCGCCGTGCACCAGCACCTGATCGACCAGTTCTGGAGCCCGCGCGTCAACAAGCGGACCGACCAGTGGGGCGGCAGCTTCGAGAACCGCATGCGCTTCGGCATGGAAGTGCTCAAGGCCGTGCGCGCCGAGGTCGGCGACGACTTCACGGTCGGTCTGCGCATCTGCGGCGACGAGTTCCACCCGGACGGCCTGTCGCACGACGACATGAAGCAGATCGCCGCCTACTACGATGCCACCGGCCAGGTGGACTTCTTCGGCGTGGTCGGCTCGGGCTGCGACACCCACGATACCCTGGCCAACGTCATCCCCAACATGTCCTTCCCGCCGGAGCCGTTCCTGCACCTGGCGGCGGGCATCAAGGAAGTGGTCTCCAAGCCGGTGATCCACGCCCAGAACATCAAGGACCCGAACCAGGCCAGCCGCATCCTCGAGGGTGGCTACGTGGACCTGGTGGGCATGACCCGCGCGCACATCGCCGATCCGCACCTGATCACCAAGATCAAGATGGATCAGGTCGACCAGATCAAGCAGTGCGTCGGCGCCAACTACTGCATCGACCGCCAGTACCAAGGTCTGGACGTGCTGTGCATCCAGAACGCCGCGACCTCCCGCGAGTACATGGGCCTGCCGCACATCATCGAGCAGACCGAAGGCAAGAAGCGCAAGGTCGTGGTGGTCGGCGGTGGCCCAGGCGGCATGGAAGCGGCCCGCGTGGCCGCCGAGCGTGGCCATGACGTGACCCTGTTCGAGGCCTCCGAGGCCATCGGCGGGCAGATCACCACCGCCGCCAAGGCGCCGCAGCGCGACCAGATCGCCGGCATCACCCGCTGGTACCAGCTCGAGCTGGCCCGCCTCAACGTCGACCAGCGTCTCGGCACCTATGCCGACGAGGCCACCATCAAGGACCTCAAGGCCGACATCGTGGTGCTGGCCACCGGCGGTCAGCCGTACCTGGACCAGTACCCCGAGTGGGGCTACTCCGAGAATCCCGAGGAGAGCCTGATCGTCAGCACCTGGGACGTGCTCAACGGCAAGGTCGAGCCGGGCAAGAACGTGCTGATCTACGACGCCCTGTGCGAGTTCGCCGGCATGTCCGCGGCCGACTACCTGGCCGACAAGGGCGCCAAGGTCGAGATCGTCACCGACGACATCAAGCCCGGTGCGGCGGTCGGCGGCACCACCTTCCCGACCTACTACCGCAGCCTCTACGAGAAGGAGGTGATCATGACCTCCGACCTGATGCTGCATAAGGTCTATCGCGAGGGCGATTCCCTGGTGGCGGTGCTCGAGAACGAGTACACCGGCCAGCAGGAGGAGCGCGTGGTCGATCAGATCGTGGTCGAGAACGGCGTGCGTCCGGACGAGGACCTCTACTACGCGCTCAAGCAGGAGTCGCGCAACAAGGGCCAGGTGGATCTCGAGGCGCTGTACGACATCAAGCCGCAGCCCTGCCTGAGCGAGGACGGCGACGGCTTCCTGCTGTTCCGTCTGGGCGACTGCACCGCGCCGCGCAACACCCATGCCGCGATCTACGACGCCCTGCGCCTCTGCAAGGACTTCTGACGGCGCCCGGGGAACCACGGAAGGGGAGGGCTCGGTGCAGGCCTCGCGGCCGCACCGGGCCTCGGTCGAACACCCTCGGTCACGGCGCGGAACGGCCCTCGGGCCCCCGCGCCGTTGTCGAGCCCTCCGCCGGTTGCCGGCCCGGGTTCCCCGCCCGTGTGGATCACTTCCGCTGACAGCTTAAAGCTACGGCTCTCGATATGAGGTGAGCGTCATGCTCGATATCCTATTGCCGATCCTGATCTTCGCCGCGCTGGGCCTGGCGGCGATCGGCGTCGTCCGGCGCGTGCGCCTGTGGCGCCAGGGGCGTCCCTCACCCGTGCCGCTGGTCAAGGGGCTGGCCTCCGTGCCGAGGCGCTACCTGGTCGACCTGCACCACGTGGTCGCCCGCGACAAGGTCATGTCCAACACCCACGTGGCCACCGCCGGCGGCTTCGTCGCCGCGGCGGTGCTGATGGTCCTGGTGCACGGCCTGGGCCTGGCCCAGGGCGTGCTCGGCTGGGTGCTGCTGGCCGCCAGTGCCACCATGTTCGTCGGCAGCTGCTTCGTGGCTCGCCGCCGCCGCAATCCACCGTCCCGGCTCTCCAAGGGCCCGTGGATGCGCCTGCCCAAGAGCCTGATGGCCTTCTCGCTGAGCGTCTTCGCCATCACCCTGCCCGCCGTGGGCCTGCTGCCCGAGGACTTCGGCAGCTGGGTGCTGGCGCTGGCGCTGTCCGCCGTGCTGGTCTGGGGCCTGGGCGAGATGGTCTTCGGCATGGCCTGGGGCGGGCCGATGAAGCACGCCTTCGCCGGCGCCCTGCATCTGGCCTTCCACCGTCGCGCCGAGCGCTTCGGCGAGGGCAACCGTTCCACCGGCCTCAAGGCCCTGAACCTGGACGACGAGAACGCCACCCTGGGCGTCGAGAAGCCCAGCGACTTCACCTGGAACCAGCTGCTCGGCTTCGACGCCTGCGTGCAGTGCGGCCGCTGCGAGGCCATGTGTCCGGCCTTCGCCGCCGGCCAGCCGCTCAATCCCAAGAAGCTGATCCAGGACATGGTCGTCGGCATGGCCGGCGGCAGCGATGCCCACTATGCCGGCAGCCCCTATCCGGGCCAGCCGGTGGGCGAGCATCAAGGCACGCCTCACGGCCCGATCGTGGCCCGCGAGGGCAAGGCCCTGGTGGATGCCGAGACCCTGTGGTCCTGCACCACCTGCCGCGCCTGCGTCGAGGAGTGCCCGATGATGATCGAGCACGTCGATGCCATCGTCGACATGCGGCGCTTCCTGACCCTCGAGCACGGCAATACCCCCAACAAGGGGCCCGAGGTGCTCGACAACCTGATCGCCACCGACAACCCGGGTGGCTTCGCCCCCGACGCCCGCATGCACTGGGCCGCCGACCTCGAGCTGCCGCTGATGGCGGATCGCGGCGAGGCCGAGGTGCTGCTGTGGCTGGGCGACGGCGCCTACGACATGCGCAACCAGCGCACCCTGCGCTCGCTGGTCAAGGTGCTGCGCGCCGCCGACGTCGACTTCGCGGTGCTCGGCAACGAGGAGCGCGACAGCGGCGACGTGGCCCGGCGCCTGGGCGATGAAGCGACCTTCCAGAGCCTGGCGAAGCGCAACATCGCCACCCTGTCGAAGTACCGCTTCCAGCGCATCGTCACCTGTGACCCGCACAGCTTCCACGTGCTCGGCAACGAGTACGGCGAGCTGGGTGGTCACTACGAGGTGCGGCACCACAGCACCTACATCGCCGAGCTGTACGAGGCCGGTCGCCTGCACTTCAAGCCCTGGAAGGGCGGCGGCGTGACCTATCACGATCCCTGCTACCTGGGCCGCTACAACGGCGAGTACGAGGCCCCGCGCAACGTGCTCAAGGCGCTCGGCATCGAAGTCGCCGAGATGGAGCGCTCCGGCTTCCGCTCCCGCTGCTGCGGTGGTGGCGGCGGTGCGCCGATCACCGACATCCCCGGTGAGCGCCGGATTCCCGACATGCGCATGAACGACGTGGGCGAGACCGGCGCCGAGCTGGTGGCCGTGGGCTGCCCGCAGTGCACCGCGATGCTTGAGGGCGTGGTCGATGCCACCGCCGAGGTGCGTGACATTGCCGAACTGGTCGCCAACGCGCTGACCGAGGCGCCCGAGGCGTCCTCCGGCGCGGCCCAGCAATCATCGAATCGGCCCCAGGCCGTGGAGGTGGCGTGATGAGCGATATCGTCCGTCGCGATCCGCGCAAGGATTGGATCGCCCGTAACCGGCTGCACCCGCAGCATCTGGAAGTCCTGGCCGAGCTCGGCCAGGGCGCGGCCAGCGAGTGGGTGGGACCCGCGGGCATCGTCCGCCGCAATCCGCACGCGGTGGGCTTCATGGGCCCCAATGGCCTCAAGCGCATCGACCGCAGCGGCGTCCAGCAGGGTGCCGGCGGCGGCGGAGCCGCCAAGACGACCGCCCAGAGCAAGCCGCTGGTCGAGATCGAATCGCCGGCCTTCCTGGTGGCGGTGGTGCCGGACATGGCCGGCGGCCGCCTCTCCGGCCATGACCGTGACCTGCTGGGCCTGGCACGGCAGCTGGCCGACGCCGACCCGGATGCCCGGGGTGCGGTGCTGGCGGTGGTCTACGGCGAGCACAAGGAAGACGGCTTCGGCGAAGCCGGCGTCGACCGCCTGCTGACCCTCGACGATCCCCGCTTCGACGGCTTCGCCCCGGAGGCCCGCCTCGGCGCGCTGCTGGCGGTGGAGGAGGCCTGGACGCCGCGCCACTGGCTGGTGCCGGACTCCAAGCTCGGCGGCGCCGATCTGGGCCGCCGCCTGGCGGCGCGTCTCGGCGAGCGCCCCGCCACCGGCGTGTGGCAGCTCGAGCCCGACGCCGATGCCGAACTGGGCTGGCAGTGCACCGCCCGCGGCGCGGCGGCCACCATCGACATCCAGCGGCCGCTGCCGCGCATCACCCTGGCGCTCGAGGAATGCGCCGAGCCGGTCGACGACAACCGTCACGCCGCCGAGGCGCTGAGCCTGCCCCAGGAGCTGCCGTCGCCGATCTCGCGCATCGAGGATCTGGGCCAGGTGCCGGTGGACCCGTCGGGCGTGGCGCTGGCCGAGGCCGAGTTCATCCTTTCCGCCGGCAACGGCATCCGCGACTGGGATGGCTTCCACACCGCCGCCGAGGTGCTCGGCGCCACGGAAGGGGCATCTCGTGTCGCCGTGGATGACGGCTTCATGGCGCGCGATCGCCAGGTCGGGGCCACCGGTACCTGGGTCACCGCCCGGGTCTACGTGGCGGTCGGCATCAGCGGCGCCATCCAGCACCTGCAGGGGATCCAGACCTGCGACAAGGTGGTGGCGATCAACATGGACCCCGGCTGCGACATGATCAAGCGCGCCGATCTGGCGGTCATCGGCGATTCGGCCGAGGTACTCGGCTCGCTGGTGGCCATGGTCAAGCAGCAACGAGAGGAGAAGCGCGATGCGGCCTGAAGCCCAAGCCGATGCCTCGCTGGAGATCACCGTGCTGGTCTCCGTGGGGCGTCACCCCGTCACCGGTCGCGCGCGCCGCGCCGACCAGGACGCCCGGGCGGTGGAGCTGGCCCGCGGCGTGGCCGACGCCAGTGTCCAGCTGCTGCATGCCGGCGGCAAGGAGGCGGACAGCGAGCCGGCCCTGCGCGGCTACCTGGGCATGGGCTTCGATGCCCTGACCCTGGTCGAGCAGCCCGAGGGCACCGACGTGCTGCCCGCGCTCGCCGAGGCGCTCGATGCGGCGCCGCCGCAGCTGGTCATCACCGGCGAGCGCGCCGAGCAGGGCGAAGGCTCCGGCCTGCTGCCCTACCTGCTCGCCGAGCGCCTGGGCTGGCCGGTGGTCAGCGGCCTGGCGGCGGTGGAGAGCGTCGAGAACGGCGTCGCGACCCTGCTGCAGGCGCTGCCGCGCGGCCAGCGTCGCCGGCTCAAGGTGCGCCTGCCGGCCATCGTCACGGTCGATGGCGCGGCCCCGGCGCCGCGTCAGAGCGCCTACGGCCCGGCCCGTCGTGGCCACCTGGCCGCGGTGCCCGGCAGCGTGACCGTGGACGAGGCCTGGGCGAGCTGGGAGACCCAGCCGGCCCGCAAGCGGCCCAAGCGCCTGAAGATCGTCAAGGCCGCCTCGGCCCGCGACCGCTTCAAGGCCGCGGCCGCCAAGGCCGAGGGCGGCGGTGGCCAGGTGCTCACCGACGTGACCGCGGAGGAAGGCGCGGAAGCGATCCTCAAGCTGTTGAAGGAAGAGGGCGTGCTGCGCTAGCCGCAGCGTCTCTCGCCAGGTACCAAAGCAAAAAGCCCCGGTCACCGACCGGGGCTTTTTACGTGGCGCGGAGCGCGCGACTCAGATCTGCTGGCTGGCGCTGGTGAAGCCCATCAGCGAGATGTTCAGATCGCGGCGACTGCCGCGCGGGTCGATCAGGCTCAGGGTGGCGTTGCTGCCGCCGCGCAGCTGCTGCATCAGCGACGGTTCCAGCGGCAGGTCGGCGCGGCAGCCCGGCTGGTCGCAGACCTGATAGGGGAAGGGCACGCCTTCGCCGCCGTCCACGCTCAGCTGCAGGCCCGGCGCCAGGCGCACGCCCAGCGGCAGCAGGAAGGTCATGATCGGCACTTCGGCCTGGGGCGGCTGGGCGATGATCACGCGCATCACCGGCTGGTCGTCGTCCGGGTTGGTGACCAGTTGGGTCATGCTGCACGGGCCGCTCTGGGCGTCGGTGGGGCAGCGCACTTCCCAGCTCTGGTACTGCTCGCTCTCGAAGTTGCCGCCCTGGCCGGACATGCTGGTCTGGGCGAGGGCCGAAGACGCCAGCGGCAGCAGGCACAGCAGGCCGATCAGGCCCGACACGAGTCGTTTGGACATTGGGGTTCTTTCTCCTGACGGTTGAGACGGTTTGACGCTCGTGGCCCCGGACGCCGAGCGGTGCCCGGGCATGGTGCTACCACCATGCCCGTAACCGGCGGCAAGGTCGAGCCCCCGCGGGGCCGCAACGGGGAAACGGTAAGCAGGAACGCCGACGCCCCCGGCGGGAAGTCCCGGCCGGGGGCGTCGGTGTCGTTCAGCGAGGGGTCAGGCGGTCCGGGCGAGGCCCAGGGCGTGTTCCTCGCGCAGGCTCTTGACCAGCCCCACGGCCATCACCAGCAGCACCAGGGTGAAGGGCAGGCCGGTGGCCACGGCGCCGGCCTGGAGGGCGCCCAGGGCCTTGTCACCGCCGCCGTAGAGCAGCACGCCGGCGATCACGCCTTCCAGGGTGGCCCAGAACACCCGCTGGGTGCGCGGGGCGTCGACCTTGCCGCCGGCGGTGATGTTGTCGATCACCAGCGAGCCCGAATCGGAGGAGGTGATGAAGAACACCAGCACCAGCACGATGGCCATGGTCGAGGTCAGGGTGGTCAGCGGCAGGTGCTCGAGCATCTGGAACATTGCCAGCGAGACCTCGCCGATGCCATCGGACAGCGCACCGACGCCGCCGGCGGCCTGGGCCAGGGCGTTGCCGCCGAAGGCGCTCATCCACACGATCGTCACCAGCGTCGGGACCAGCAGCACCGCCATCAGGAACTCGCGCACGGTGCGGCCGCGGGAGACGCGGGCGATGAACATGCCGACGAACGGCGACCAGGAGATCCACCAGGCCCAGTAGAACACCGTCCAGCCGTGGAACCAGGTGTCATCCTCGCGGCCGACCCAGTTGGACAGCGGTACCAGGTGAGTCAGGTAGGCCACGCTGGTGTCCCACAGGCCGTTGACGAACAGCATGGTGGAGCCGGTGATCACCACGAACAGCAGCAGCAGCAGGGCGATCACCATGTTGATGTTGGAAAACAGCTTGACCCCGCCGTCGATGCCGCGCCACACGGAGAACAGTGCCACGGCGGTGACCGCCACGATGATGGCGATCTGGGTGCCCAGGGTATTGGGCACGTCGAACAGGTAGTTGAGACCGCCGGCGGCCTGGGAGGCGCCGAAGCCCAGCGAGGTGGCCAGGCCGAAGATGGTGGCCAGTACCGCCAGGATGTCCACCAGATGGCCGATCCAGCCGCGGGTGTGTTCGCCCAGCAGCGGCGTGAAGGCCGAGCGCAGGGTCAGTGGCAGGCCGCGGTTGTAGGCGAAGAAAGCCAGCGACAGGCCGACCACGCCGTAGATCGCCCAGGGGTGCAGGCCCCAGTGGAACATGGTGGCGCCCATGGCGGCGGTCGCGCCCTCCGGGGTCCGGGCGGCGACGTCGAGGGGCGTGCCGTACCAGTCGGTGTAGTAGGCGACCGGCTCGGCCACGCTCCAGAACATCAGGCCGATGCCCATGCCGGCGGCGAACAGCATGCTGAACCAGGACACCAGCGAGTGATCGGGGCGGGCGTCGGCCCCGCCCAGGCGAATCCTCCCCAGCGGCAGCACGATCAGCGCCAGGCACAGCACCACGAACACGTTGCCGGCGATCATGAACAGCCAGTCGAAGTGCTCGATGGCGAAGCCGCGCGCCGCGCCCAGCTGGGTGTTGGCGGCGTCGGGGTAGACCAGGGCGTAGAGAATGAAGCCGAGAATGGCCAGGGCGGAGAGGGGGAAGACGGGATTGTGGAAATCCAGCCCCAGTAACTGCTTGTTGTCCTGCCCGGGTGACAGGACAGGATCGTCATCATGAGTCATGCGTATTCCTCGGTTGTTATTGTGTGCCGCCACGGGCGGCGCCGATCATTCTTGTCGCCGAGGCGGGTCGAGGAGTGTCGTGAAAGCGACCTGCAGCTATGCGTCGACAGCATGTGGTCGAAGGGGGTCGCGGATGGATATGGCGAGGCCGCTCGCGGAGCGTTCCGGCCATGCAGGAGGGGTAGGGTCGTGGTGACGGTCTTGTACCGTGAGTCCACAAAAACCATGAAGGAAGCCAGCCACATGAGTTCAAACAACCGCGGAGTCGTCTACAAGGGCCCGGGCCAGGTCGCCGTCGAGTCCATCGCCTACCCGGAACTCGCCCTCGGCAATCGCAAGTGCGAACACGGCGTGATCCTCAAGGTCGTCACCACCAACATCTGTGGCAGCGACCAGCACATGGTGCGCGGTCGTACCACCGCCCCGGAAGGTCTGGTGCTGGGTCACGAGATCACCGGCATCGTGGTCGAGTGCGGTCGCGACGTCGAATTCCTGAGCCCGGGCGACATGGTCTCGGTGCCGTTCAACATCGCCTGTGGCCGCTGCCGCAACTGCAAGTCCGGCCAGACCGGGATCTGCCTGAACGTCAACCCGTCACGCCCGGGCGCGGCCTACGGCTATGTCGACATGGGCGGCTGGGTCGGCGGCCAGACCGAATACGTCATGGTCCCCTACGCCGACTTCAACCTGCTGAAGTTCCCGGACGCCGATCAGGCCATGGAGAAGATCAAGGACCTGACGCTGCTGTCCGACATTTTCCCGACCGGCTTCCACGGCTGCGTCACCGCCGGCGTCGGCCCGGGCTCCACCGTCTACATCGCCGGTGCCGGTCCGGTCGGTCTGGCCGCCGCGGTCTCCGCCCAGCTGCTGGGTGCCGCCTGCGTCATCGTCGGCGACATGATCGAGGAGCGTCTGGCCCAGGCCCGCAGCTTCGGGTGCGAGACCATCGACCTGACCGAAGACGGCGACATGGCCGACAAGATCGAGGTCATCCTCGGCGAGCGCGAGGTCGATGCCTTCGTCGACTGCGTCGGCTTCGAGGCCCACGCCTGCGGCTGCAACCACGGCCAGGAAGCGCCGGCCGCGGTGCTGAACTCCGCCATGTCGGTGACCCGCGCCGGCGGCCAGATCGGCATCCCCGGTCTGTACGTGACCGAGGACCCGGGCTCTGCCGACGCCGCCGCCCAGCAGGGCAGCCTGAGCATGCGCTTCGGCCTCGGTTGGGCCAAGTCGCACAGCTTCCACACCGGCCAGTGCCCGGTGATGAAGTATCACCGTCCGCTGATGCAGGCGATCCTGTTCGGCAAGGTCAACATCGCCGACGCGGTCAACGTGCAGATGATCAGCCTGGACGAGGCGCCGCAGGGCTACGCCGACTTCGATGGCGGGGCGGCCAAGAAATTCGTCATGGACCCGCACGGCAGCGTGGCGGCCTGAGACGTTGCGGTATGAGAGGCCATCAGGCTCTCTTCATGACGGCGCCCTTCGGGGCGCCGTCATGCGTTGGAAGGGGGGGGGGTGAACGGTGGCGAGCGGTTTCGCCTGGGGGAGCGCCGGCATTGCGGGCGACGTCGCGCGGTGCCAATCTTGAGGCTAGCCGAAGATCAAGAACAGGAGGAATCCACCATGATGATCGTCGACCTGATCGACGGGGATGATTTCCGCGACCGTCTGGTGGCGTTGGACATTCATGTCCCCGCGGATGCCAGTCCCGAGACCTGCGCCCATCTGGCGCGGCTCAAGCATGACGAGGTGGGCGTGCCGGGGCTCGAGGCCCTGGTCCGCGAGCTGATGGCCCAGAGCGACGTGATGCTGCCCGCGGTGCGCGAGGCCATCGAGCAGCATCTGATGGAGCTGCCGAACGGAGAGGGTGAGTCGGCCTGAGGGCCTTCGACGCCGGACTCTCGAGTCGCCGAACGCACGCGCCCCGCCCGGATGTCCGGGCGGGGCGCGTTGGTGTCTGGCCGACGCGACGGCATTCGATGCGACGATAAAAAAGGACCCGCCGAGGCGGGTCCTTGCGATGGCGCGCTCGACCGGAGGCGAGATCAGCCGTTGGCGAGCTGCAGGTCGGGCTGGCTGTGGCCCAGGTTCTCCAGCATGCGCTCGCTGTACCAGTTGATGAAGTCGATGACGCCATACTCGTAGGTCTCGGAGTACGGACCCGGCTGGTAGCTCTTGGAGTTGATGCCGCGCTGGTTTTCCTCGGCCAGGCGGCGGTCCTGGTCGTTGGTGGCGTCCCAGACCTTGCGCATCTGCTCCGGATCGTAGTCGACGCCTTCCACGGCGTCCTTGTGCACCAGCCACTTGGTGGTCACCACGGTACGCTGCGGGCCGAGCGGCAGGACCCGGAAGACGAGGGCATGGTCGCCCATGAAGTGGTTCCAGGAGTTCGGCAGGTGCAGGATGCGCAGCGAGCCCAGGTCGGCGCTCTGCAGTTGGCCCATCAGCTTCTGGCAGGCGCGCTTGCCGTCCATGGTCATCGACTCGGCGCCGTCCAGCAGCGGGGTGCGGGTCAGGCGGTTGCGACGATCCAGACGGGTCAGCTTGTAGGGCACGCACTGGGCTTCCCAGTCGGCCTGCTTGCGCGCGACCAGCTCCTTGTAGGCCGGGGTGGCGCGGGGGTCGTCGGTGTCGTCGAACTCCTGCAGGGAGTTGAGCAGCTCCGGGTGCGCGCCGTTGCAGTGGTAGCACTCGCGGTTATTCTCGAGCACCAGCTTCCAGTTGCACTGCTCGACGATGCTGGATTCCACGGCGACCTTGAGGTTTTCCATGTCGTAAGGCGCCAGGTAGTGGTCCAGCGTCTCGAGGAAACCGTCGATCTCCGGGGCCTCGTCGGCCAGGCTGACGAAGATGAAGCCGCCGCCGGTGCGCACGTGAACCGGCTTGAGGCCGTGATCGGCGAGGTTGAACTCCTGGCCCATCTCGGTGCCGGCGAACAGCAGGCGGCCGTCCAGCTCGTAGGTCCACTGGTGGTAGGGGCAGACCAGCTTGGCGACCTTGCCCTTGTCGGTCACGCACAGGCGCGATCCGCGGTGGCGGCAGACGTTGTGGAAGGCGTGCACGTCACCGTCGTTGCCGCGCACGATCACCACCGGGTTGTCACCGACCTCCAGGGTCATGAAATTGCCCTTGGCCGGAATCTCGGAGGTCATGCCCGCGAACAGCCACTCCTTCTCGAAGATTTCCTGCATGTCGAGGGCGAACAGCCGCTCGTCGTTGTAGAACGGCTGCGGCAGCGAGTAGTTGTGCTGACGCTCCTTCAGCATCTCGGCGGTGGCCTCGCGTGCCGGGGCCAGGGGGTCATCCAGACGGGCAGGTGACAGTGAATCCATGGTGGGACGCTTCCTCATTGCTGGGCTGCTGTGACAGCCTCGGGATTGTTGAAATGCGGGCCAAGGTCTAGCGAATTCACGCCCCGGTGGGGCCGCGGCGGGTGAGGTGAGTTTGAAACAGCGTCTGGAGGGGGAGTTGTCCACTGACGACGCGTGGCGATGCAACAGCGACCAGGGGGTGTGATAAATGTCCTGCCGATGGACGTGATGGGCATGACCATGTCGTTGACAGACAAGTGGGGGCGCGCGGGGGTGCGCAAAATTCTGCCAACGGCAGGCGGTGTCTCCGCCGTCGGACCGCGAGCTTCACGCTGCAGCCCCAGGCGACCCCCAGGCGATACAATCATGACAATGAATTTTCTCAATCCCGTCAATCCCGTCACCACCCAGACCTGGACCAACGGCCGCCACCAGGTGCGTTGCGTCAAGGTGATCCAGGAGACCTGGGATACTCGCACCTTCTGCTTCATGGCCGAGCAGCCGGTGATGTTCTTCTTCAAGCCGGGACAGTTCGTGACCCTGGAGCTGGAGATCGACGGCGAGCAGGTGATGCGCTCCTACACCATCTCCAGCTCACCGTCCGTGCCCTACAGCTTCTCGATCACCGTCAAGCGCATGCCGGGCGGCGTGGTCTCCAACTGGCTGCACGACAACCTCAAGGTCAACGACGAGCTGGCCGTGCACGGTCCGGTCGGCAAGTTCAACATCATCGACTACCCGGCGGAGAAGTACCTGATGCTCTCCGGCGGTGTGGGCATCACCCCGCTGATGTCGATGGTGCGCTGGCTGTTCGACACCAACGCCGCCGTGGACCTGCAGTTCGTGCACAGTTCGCGTACGCCCCGGGACATCATCTTCCACCGTGAGCTGGAGCATATCTTCTCGCGGATCCCCGAGTTCAAGCTGCACATCGTCTGCGAGCGCAGCGACGAGCTGGGCGAGGCCTGGGCCGGTTTCCGCGGCTACCTCAGCCAGGCGATGCTGGAGCTGATGGCGCCGGACTTCATGGATCGCGAGATATTCTGCTGTGGTCCGACCCCGTACATGAACGCGGTCAAGCGCCTGCTCCAGGAAAACGGCTTCGACATGAGCCGCTACCACGAGGAAGCCTTCGGCGCCACGCCGGTGGACGTCCAGGAGGAGGTCATCGAGAACGTGGAGCAGGCCGAGGCCGAGGCCGAGGAGCTCGACGTCTCCGACATGCTGAGCGTCGAGTTCAGCAGCACCGGCAAGAGCGTGCGCATCCAGCCCACCGAGACCGTGCACACCGCCGCTGCCAAGCTGGGCCTGCATATCCCGAAGGCCTGCGGCATGGGCATCTGCGGCACCTGCCGCGTGGCCGTGACCGAGGGCGAGGTCGAGATGGAGCACAACGGCGGCATCACCGACGAGGACGTCGCCGAGGGCTACATCCTGTCCTGCTGCAGCACCCCCAAGACCAACCTGGTTGTGGACTACTGAGGCGGGTATTTCGAGCTCAAGCCTGAAACGGCATGGCGGCATGGGGCTCTTTCCTGACGGCACCTGCCGCGTGGCCGTGACCGAGGGCGAGGTCGAGATGGAGCACAACGGCGGCATCACCGACGAGGACGTCGCCGAGGGCTACATCCTGTCCTGCTGCAGCACGCCCAAGACCAACCTGGTCGTGGATTACTGAGGCAGACGCGCACGTCGTGGAGGCGTATGTCGCTTACGCGAATGTCTCTCGACGCGAAGCGCCCCGGGCCATGGCCTGGGGCGCTTGCGTTTGAGGTCTCTCGTGCTTGACCTCAGCGCTCGACGATGGCGCTGCCGTCGCTGACCCGCTCGCCGGGATAGCGGATCACCCGCTGGCCCGCCTCCAGGCCGTCGCGGATCTGCACCGCCAGATCGTTGCGTGCGCCGATCGTGACCGTCTGGCGCCGCGCCTCGCCGTCATCGGCGACGAACACCGCCCAGTCGTCGCCGTCGCGGAACAGCGCGCCGAGCGGCACCTGCAGCACCTCGCCCTCGAACAGCACGATGCCGACGTCGACTCGATAGTCGTGGCCGAGGCGCTCCCAGCGTGCCGGCGGGTCGCTCAGGTCGAGCACCACGTCGACTCGCTGTTCCTCGATGCCCAGCGCCGACACGCGAGTCACGCCCAGCGGCTCGATGCGGCGCACCCTGGCTGCCAGCTCGGGGCCGCCCCAGCCGCCGAGGATGGCCGCCTGACCCGGCGAGACGCGCACCGCGTCCTCGGAGAGCAGGTCGACCACCACTTCCAGGTCGGCCGGATCGCCGATCTCCATCAGCGGGGTGCCGGCGCCGACGATGCCGGCGCTGCGTCGCAGCACGCGCAGCACCACGCCGTGGGTCGGCGAGGTGACGGTCACACACTCGCAGCTGGCCTGACGGGCCTCGAGCTCCAGCGGCGATAGCAGCTGGACGGCGGCCCGCTCCAGCTCGTGCTCGCGGACCGCCAGCGCGGCCTCGCTGCGGGTCAGCTCGGCGCTGGCCACGCGGAAGGCCCGTTCGGCGTCCTCGAGGGCCCGGCGGGCCAGGCTCTGTTCCTCGGCCAGGCGTCGGGCCCGATCGAGTTCGCGACGGGCGAAGGCCAGGTCCGCCGCCGCCCGCTCGCGCTCGGCGGCCGCCAGGTCCCGGGTCGAGCGCGCGGCCTCGAGGGCGGCGCGCTGCTCGGCCAGGCGTCGCGCGTCGAGCAGCGCGGGCGGGGCGGTGTCGATGGTGGCCAGCACCGTGCGGTCGGCCTCGACCGGGTCGCCGGCGTCGACGTCGATGCGCCGCAGCCGCCCGGCCACCGGCGCATCCAGGGTGAACACCTCGCGTACCCGGGTCATGCCTTCCTCGTCGACGGTGACGCGCAGCGGCGCGACCTCGGCGATGGCGAGATCCACCGGCACCGGCTGCGGGCGCAGGGCGACGCCGATGCCGACGGCCAGCAGCGCCAGCAGCGTTCCCCACAGCAGTCCTCGGCGTCCCTTCACGTCCATGGCGTCACTCCCGGGTCTTGAGCACCGCGATCAGGTCCAGGCGGTCGAGTCGACGGCGCACCACCGCGGCGCAGACGCCGGCGGAGGCCAGCGCGATCAGTACCGCCCGGGCGTAGGTGGCCGGGTGGATCACCAGCGGCACCCGAAACAGCTCGGTGGCGAAGGCGCTGGACAGGTACCAGGCCAGGGCGAAGCCCAGCAGGCAGCCCAGCGGCATGGCCAGCCAGGTCAGCAGCCCCGCCTCGCCGAGCAGGATGTAGGAGATCTCCCAGCGGCTGAAGCCGAGCACCCGCAGGGTGGCGAGTTCCCGGGCCCGCTCGGCCAGGGCGATGCGAATCGTATTGTAGGTCACCCCTACCGACAGCACGCTGGCGAAGGCGATGAAGAAGCCGGCGAAGATGAAGAGGGTCTGGCCGAGCGTGTCATGGAAGGTGTCGATGGCGGCCTGACGGAACTGCACGCCGCTGACGGCGGGCAGGGTCTTGAGCCTGGCGAGCAGCTCGGCGCGGCGGGCCGGATCGACGACGATCCGGGCGCCGCGCATCACCCGGCCGTCGCCCATGCGGCGGTTGAGCGCGTCGAGCGCCATATAGGCGGGCTTGCCGACGTCGGTGTCGAACAGCCGTACCACCGGCAGCGCGAGCCGCGGGCGCCGGCCCTCGAGCACCTCGACGATGAGCACGTCGCCGATCTCCACCTCCAGCATGCCGGCCAGCTGTTGCGATAGCAGCAGGCCGTCCGGCGGCACCGTCACCGGGCGGCCCTGGGCGTCGTGGACCGGGCTCAGCACGCCGTCGCGCGGCAGGCCGACGATGGCCTCGCGCTCTCTGAGCGAGCCGTGGTGAAGGCGTGCCGCCACGCCGCGCAGCGGCTCGGCGGCCAGTACCCCGGGCAGCCGCTCGACGCCGGCCAGCTCGCCGAGCGGGGTCAGGTCGTGGAAGCCCAGGGTGGCATCCTGATGCTGGCTCTCGACGAGGACGCTGTCGACCAGCGCGTCGATGGCGTCCAGCCACTGCAGGGCCATCACCAGCACCGCCACCGACATGGCCAGGCCTGCGCTTGCCAGCAGCGCGCGCAGCGGCCAGCGCAGCAGGCGGCGGGCGATCATGCGCGTGGGCTCGTCCAGGTGGCGGGCCAGCGCCGAGCGCGACAGCCGGCTGCGCCGATAGACCGGCGGCGAAGGCGGCAGCATGGCCTCGGCCGGGGGCAGGGCGGCGGCGCGGCGCACCGCCCACAGGGCGCCGGCCAACGCCGCGCCCAGGCTGACCAGCGTGGCCAGCAGGAAGCTCTCCGGCCCGGGGCGGTAGAGCAGGAAGGGGAAGTGATAGAACTCGGCGTACAGCCGGGTGTTCCAGTGTCCCAGCCAGGCGCCGAGCAGGGCGCCGATGACCACACCGAGCCCGCCGATCACCAGCACCAGCTTGACGTAGTGCCAGGCGATGGCCAGCCGCGAGTAGCCGAAGGCCTTGAGCAGGCCGATCTCGCGGCGCTCGGTATCGATCATGCGGCCCATCACCAGGTGGGTGAGGAAGGCCGAGACCGCCAGGAAGACGCTCGGCAGCAGCTGTGCCATGTTCTTCTGCTGGGCGATCTCGTTCTGCAGGAACCAGTTCGAGACCTGTTCGTCGCGAGGATAGGCGCCGGTGCCGCCGTAGCGGGCGAGCCGGGCATCGAGCCGCGCGACCACCTCGCGGGTGCTGGCGCCGGGCATGAGCGTCAGGCTGACGGCGTTGAAGGCGCCGTCGAAGTCGAAGGCGGCGGCCAGCGCCTCGCGGCCCATCCACAGCACGCCGAAGCGCGCGTCGTCGGGCATCAGCCCGCCGGGGGCGATGGCGTAGACGTACTCGGGGCTGAGCGCGATGCCGACCACCTCGAGGGTGCGACGCTGGCCGCGCAGCACGGCGTCGAAGTGGTCGCCCGGCACCAGACCGTGCGCCTCGGCGAAGGCCTCGCCGATCACCGCCTCGTCCGGCCGGTCGGGGGCGACCCGGCGGCCGCTGCGCAGGGTCAGGGCGTTCATCGGCTCGACGCCGCGCTCGGGCAGTGACACCAGCTGCGCTACCACCGGCTCGTCGAAGTCCGGCAGGTCAAGCAGCGCGCCCTCGATGATGCGCGTCGACACGCGCTGCACGCCGGGGATCTCGGCCAGCTCGCGGCTCAGCGATTCCGGCGCCCGGGTGACGTCGGCGAACACCTCGCCGAAGCGCGTGCGCTCGTAGTAGGCGACCGTGGTCTCCTCGAGGGCCTCGATGGTGGTCAGCGCCATGATCAGCAGGGCGTTGCCCGAGGCGATCACCAGGGCGATGGCCAGCACCTGGGCACGCAGGCGCCACAGTTCGCGCAGCAGCTTGCGGTCGAGGCTACTCACGGTGCATCTCCGGCTCACCACACCAGCTCGGCGGGCGAGCGCCGAGCGGTATTGGTGCGGCTGTCGACGATCTGTCCGTCGGCGAAGTGCAGTACCCGGTCGGCGACGTCGGCGATCACCGCATTGTGGGTGATCAGCGCGGTGGTGGTGCCGAGCTCGCGGTTGACGCGCAGGATCGCCTCGAGCACCACGATGCCGGTATCGCGGTCCAGGGCGCCGGTGGGCTCGTCGCACAGCAGCAGCTCGGGGCGCTTGGCGATGGCCCGGGCGATCGCTACCCGCTGCTGCTCGCCGCCGGAAAGCTGGGCGGGAAAATGGTCGAGGCGCGGGCCGAGGTGGACCATCTCCAGCGCCTCCTCGGGCGTCATCGGATCGCGGGCGATCTCGGTGACCAGCGCCACGTTCTCGCGGGCGGTGAGGCTCGGGATCAGGTTGTAGAACTGGAACACGAAGCCGACGTGCTCGCGGCGATAGCGGTCGAAGGCGCGCTCGCTGGCGCCGGTCAGCGGGTCGCCGTGGAAGCGGATCTCGCCCTCGGTGGGGGTATCCAGCCCGCCCAGCAGGTTGAGCAGCGTCGACTTGCCGCTGCCCGAGGGGCCGAGCAGCACCACCAGCTCGCCGGCCGCGAGGTCGAGGTCGACGCCGCGCAGCGCAGCCACTTCGACGGTGCCCATGCGGAAGATGCGGGTCAGATGGCGGGCCTCGAGCACCGTCGACGGGGAAGAGGCGGGTGAGGGCGTCGGCACTGCGGGGCTCCCTGCATGGGCGGTCGTCGTGACCTCTACCGGGAGTATAGCGAGCCGGCTCCGATGCGCCGGGCCCGCGTTGCGCCGCGCCGCGCCGTGCCGGACACTAGGGGCGATCCGGCGAGAGCGAAGAGTCCCCCGTCCCATGCGTCATTCCCACGACAACGAGCCCCTGTCCGTCGGCTTCGTGCTGCTGCGGCGTTTCACCATGATGCCCTTCGCGGCCTTCGTCGACTGCCTGCGTCTGGCCGCCGACGAGGGCGACCGCTCGCGCCAGCTGCGCTGCCACTGGGTGTTCATGACCAGCGGCGGGCACGACGCCATGTCCAGCTGCGGCGCCGCCGTCACGCCCTGCTCGCCGTTTCGCGATCCGCGCGACTTCGACTACATCGTGGTCATCGGCGGGGTGCAGGACGAGCACGACGCGGTGGACGAGGCGGCGCTCCACTACCTGCAGCGCGTGGCCGAGGCCGGCGTGCCGCTGGTCGGGGTGTGCACCGGCGTCTTCGCGCTGATTCAGGCCGAGCTGATGAACGGCCGGCGCTGCTGCGTGAGCTGGTACCACCACGGCGACCTGACGAGCCGCTTCCCCGATATCGAGCCGGTGGCGGATCGGCTGTTCATCGACGATGGCGATCGGCTGACCTGCGCCGGCGGCATCGCCTCGGCGGATCTGGCCGCCTACCTGGTCGAGCGCCACCTGGGCAAGGCCTGGGCGATGAAGAGCCTGCACATCATGCTGATCGACGAGGCGCGCCGCGGGGAGCATCCCCAGCCCCAGCCGGTGGTCTTCGACAAGGTCGCCGACCGGCTGGTGCGCCGCGCCATCACCATCATCGAGCAGCACCTGGGCGAGGCGATCACGGTGGACGAACTGGCGCGGCGGGTGGGGTCGTCGCGGCGCAACATCGAGCGCAAGTTCCGCGAGGAGCTGGGCATCGGGCCGCAGAAGTTCGCTCGTGACCTGCGCCTGCGCTATGGCCTGTGGATGCTGCACTACACCGCCAAGAGCGTCACCGAGATCGGCGAACGCTGCGGCTTCGCCGACACCGCCCATTTCTCGCGCCACTTCCGCGAGGCCTTCGGCGACACGCCTACCGCCATGCGCAAGGCCGCGCAGCGCGGCGAGACGCCGGTGGATCCGTTCTTCCTGCATATCGCCTCCCGCGAGGGGGCGGGCGGCTAGGGTGGCGTATGGCGTCTCGACCGGGCGCGCTCATCTTCGGGGACGATGTCGTCGGCGCGACGATCGCGTGGGAGTCGCTCGAAGGGGCTTCAACGCTGGCGCTGTGAGGGTATCGATACTCCGCGTCAGGCAGGGATAAATACAAAAACCGTCTTTAAATTAAACTATTTAAAATCAGGTGCTTGAATATTATGGCGGGAATCTGTCGGTAAATTTGTCGCATTCATTCAATCTTTGGGCGGCGGCCTTGGCTATCAATATGGCCAAGGTGAAACGCGTGAGAGGCCGGTGTCTCGTTCAACGACGGCGGTGTCGTTTTCAGGATGCCTCGATCGCCACCAATCCTTAACGTTGTGACGCTAACCCGAGGGTGATGACGAATGAATGACAACAACCTGACAATGACCGATCCCCAGATCGCTGCCGCCATCGGTGATGAGGTGGCACGGCAGGAAGCCCACATCGAGCTGATCGCCTCCGAGAACTATGCCAGCCCGCAGGTGATGGCGGCTCAGGGCAGTCAGCTGACCAACAAGTACGCCGAGGGCTATCCCGGCAAGCGCTACTACGGCGGCTGCGAGCACGTGGACGTGGTCGAGCAGCTGGCCATCGACCGGGCCTGCGCCCTGTTCGGCGCCGACTACGCCAACGTCCAACCTCACTCCGGTGCCCAGGCCAACGCCGCGGCCTTCATGGCCATGGTCGCCCCGGGCGACACCGTGCTGGGCATGAGCCTGGCCCACGGCGGCCACCTGACCCACGGCGCCGCGCCGAACTTCTCCGGCAAGCACTACAACGCCGTGCAGTACGGCCTGAATCCGGAGACCGGCGAGATCGACTACGAGGAAGTCGAGCGCCTGGCCCACGAGCACAAGCCGAAGCTGATCATCGCCGGCTTCTCGGCCTACTCGCGCGTGGTCAACTGGCGCCGGTTCCGCGACATCGCCGATGCCGTGGGCGCTTACCTGCTGGTCGACATGGCCCACGTCGCCGGCCTGGTCGCCGCCGGCCACTATCCGAGCCCGCTGCCCCACGCTCACGTGGTGACCACCACCACCCACAAGACCCTGCGCGGTCCGCGTGGCGGCCTGATCCTCTCCGCCAGCGGCGACGAGGCGCTGTACAAGAAGCTCAACGGCGCGGTCTTCCCGGGTCAGCAGGGCGGCCCGCTGATGCACGTCATCGCCGCCAAGGCCGTGGCCTTCCGCGAGGCCATGAGCCAGGACTTCGTGCGCTACCAGGCCCAGGTCATCGACAACGCCCAGGCCATGGCCAGCGTGTTCGTCGAGCGTGGCTTCGAGGTCGTCTCCGGCGGTACCGACGACCACCTGTTCCTGGTCTCGCTGATCAAGCAGGGCGTGACCGGCAAGGACGCGGACGCCGCCCTGGGCCGTTCGCACATCACCGTCAACAAGAACGCCGTGCCCAACGATCCGCAGAGCCCGTTCGTCACCTCCGGTTTGCGCCTCGGTACCCCGGCCGTCACCACCCGCGGCTTCAACCAGGCCGACTGCGAGACCCTGGCCGGCTGGATCTGCGACATCCTCGACGTGCTGGAGAAGGAGGAAGACACCTCCGCCATCGAGGCCGAGGTCCGGGGCAAGGTGGCCGAGCTGTGCGCCCGCCATCCCGTTTATGCCAAGGCCGCGGTCGAGTCGACCGACACCGCCACCGCGTGAGCCCGTTCCCCGCCGGGCAGCCGGCGGGGCCCTTGAGGAGTAGACCCATATGCAACGTTATTCAGGTTTCGGGCTGGTCAAGCACGCGCTGAGCCACCACGAGAACTGGCAGCGCCAGTGGCGTAATCCCACGCCCAAGGCGTCCTACGACGTCATCATCATCGGCGGCGGCGGCCACGGCCTGGCCACCGCCTACTACCTGGCCAAGGAGCACGGCATCACCAACGTCGCCGTGATCGAGAAAGGCTGGCTGGGTGGCGGCAACACCGCGCGTAACACCACCATCGTGCGTTCCAACTACCTGTGGGACGAGGCGGCGGCGCTCTACGAGCATTCCATGAAGCTGTGGGAAGGCCTGTCCCAGGACCTCAACTACAACGTCATGTTCTCCCAGCGCGGCGTGCTCAACCTGGGCCACACCCTGCAGGACATGCGCGACATCCAGCGCCGCGTCAACGCCAACCGCCTGAACGGCGTCGACGGCGAGGTGGTGACCCCGGAACAGATCAAGGAGATCGAGCCGCTGCTGGACACCTCCAAGCGCGCTCGTTACCCGATCCTCGGCGCCTCCTGGCAGCCGCGCGGCGGCGTGGCCCGTCACGATGCCGTGGCCTGGGGCTTCGCCCGCGGTGCCGACGCCCTGGGCGTGGACATCCTGCAGCAGACCGAAGTCACCGGCTTCAAGATCCGCGACGGCCAGATCTACGGCGTGCACACCAACCGCGGTGACATCGAGGCCAAGACCGTGGGCTGCGTGACCGCCGGCAATTCCGGCGTGATGGCCAAGATGGCCGGCATCAAGCTGCCGCTGGAATCGCATCCGCTGCAGGCGCTGGTCTCCGAGCCGCTCAAGCCGGTGCTCAACACCGTGACCATGTCCAACCACGTGCACGGCTACGTCAGCCAGTCGGACAAGGGTGACCTGGTCATCGGCGCCGGCATCGACGGCTACAACGGCTACGGCCAGCGCGGCAGCTACCCGACCGTCGAGCACACCCTGCAGGCGATCGTCGAGATGTTCCCGATGTTCTCGCGGGTGCGCATGAACCGTCAGTGGGGCGGCATCGTCGACACCTGCCCGGACGCCTGCCCGATCATCTCCAAGACCAAGGTCAAGGGCCTGTACTTCAACTGCGGTTGGGGCACCGGCGGCTTCAAGGCCACCCCGGGGTCGGCCAACGTGTTCGCGGCCAGCCTGGCCAAGGGCGAGATGCACCCGATCGCTGCCCCGTTCTCCATCGACCGCTTCAACACCGGAGCGCTGATCGACGAGCACGGCGCCGCCGGCGTGGCCCACTGATTTCCGCAGAGGAGAGCCGACATGTTCTATATCCATTGCCCCTACTGCGGCGAACACCGCGAGGAAGAGGAATTCCACCCCAAGGGTGAGGCGCACCTCATCCGGCCGGCGGATCCGGAGAACTGCAGCGACGAGGAGTGGGGCGACTACCTGTTCTTCCGCGACAACCCCCGTGGCATCCACCACGAGATGTGGGTACACGCCGTGGGCTGCCGCAAGTTCTTCAACATCACGCGCAATACCGTGACCTACGAGATTCTCGAGACCTACAAGATGGGCGAGCAGCCGACGTTCACCGCCGAGCACCCCGAGGGCCGGCCGTCTGCTGAAGCCGACCAGGCATCGCTTCGTGAAGGAGTCCGCGCATGAGCCAGCTCAATCGTCTCGCCCAGGGCGGCCGTATCGACCGCTCTCGTCAGCTGAGCTTCACCTTCAACGGGAAGACGTATCAGGGCCATGCCGGTGACACCCTGGCCTCCGCCCTGCTGGCCAACGGCGTCGACATCGTCAACCGCAGCTTCAAGTACTCGCGTCCCCGCGGCATCTTCGCCGCCGGCGCCGAGGAGCCGAACGCGCTGGTCCAGCTCGGTGCCACCGAGGCCGGCCAGGTGCCGAACGTGCGCTCCACCCAGCAGGCGCTGTACGACGGCCTGACCGCGCGCAGCACCAACGGCTGGCCGAACGTCCAGCGCGACCTGATGGGCCTGGTCGGCAAGCTGGGCGGCGGCTTCATGCCGCCGGGCTTCTACTACAAGACCTTCATGGCCCCGGCCTCCATGTGGATGACCTACGAGAAGTACATCCGCAAGGGCGCCGGTCTCGGTCGCAGCCCGATGGAAAGCGACCCGGACATCTACGATCACATGCACCAGCACTGCGACGTGCTGGTCGTGGGCGCCGGCCCGGCCGGCCTGGCCGCGGCGCTGGCCGCCGCCAGGAGCGGCGCACGGGTGATCGTCGCCGACGAGCAGGAAGAGATGGGCGGCTCGCTGCTCGACTCCCGCGAGCTGCTCGACGACAAGCCGGCCGATCAGTGGGTTGCCGAGACCGTCGAGGCGCTGTCCGGCATGGACAACGTGACCCTGCTGTCGCGCACCACCGCCAACGGCTATCACGATCACAACTTCGTGACCCTGCACGAGCGCCGTACCGAGCACCTGGCCGATACCGCGCCGCTCAAGGACGGTCGTCGTCAGGCCCGTTCGCGGCTGCACCGCGTGCGTGCCGGCCGCGTCGTGCTGGCCACCGGCGCCCACGAGCGCCCGCTGGTCTACGGCAACAACGACGTGCCGGGCAACATGCTGGCCGGCGCCGTCTCCACCTACATCCGCCGCTACGGCGTGGTGCCGGGCAGCAAGCTGGTGCTTTCCACCAGCAACGATCACGGCTACCGCGCGGCGCTGGACTGGGCCGAGGCCGGCCGTGACGTGGTCGCCATCGCCGACGCCCGGGCCAACCCGGACGGCGAGCTGGTCGAGCAGGCCCGCGCCAAGGGCATCCGCATCATCGCCGGCTCCGCGGTCGTCGAGGCCAAGGGCGACTCCCGCGTCAGCGCCGCCCGCATCGCCAAGGTCGACCTCCAGGGCTTCCGCGTGGTCGGTGGCTCCGAGACTCTGAGCTGCGACACCATCGCCAGCTCCGGCGGCTACAGCCCGGTCATCCACCTGGCGTCCCACACCGGCAGCCGTCCGACCTGGAACGATGAGCTGCTCGGTTTCGTCCCGAACACCGTGAAGGGCGTCGCCGCCGCCGGTGGCGCGCGTGGCGTCTATGCCACCGGCGCGGTGCTGGCCGAAGGCGTCGAGGCCGGGCTGGAAGCGGCCACCGAGTCCGGCTTCGAGGCCGCCTCCGTGAGCCTGCCCCAGGTCGCCGAGCGCCGTGACGGCGCCGCCGTGGCGCTCTACCAGGTGCCCCACGAGAAGGCGACCCTGCGCGCGCCGAAGCAGTTCGTCGACCTGCAGAACGACGTCACCGCGGCCGGCATCGAAGTGGCCACCCGCGAGGGCTTCGAGTCCATCGAGCACGTCAAGCGCTACACCGCCATGGGCTTCGGCACCGACCAGGGTAAGCTCGGCAACATCAACGGCATGGCCATCGCCGCCCGCGTCCTGGGTCGCTCGATCCCCGAGGTGGGCACCACGGTGTTCCGTCCCAACTACACCCCGGTGACCTTCGGCAGCATCGTCGGCCGTCACTGCGGCGAGCTGTTCGATCCCGAGCGCTACACCGCCATGCACCAGTGGCACGTGGAGCAGGGCGCCGCGTTCGAGGAAGTCGGCCAGTGGATGCGTCCCTGGTACTTCCCGCGCAAGGTCAACGGCAAGACCGAGACCATGCACGAGGCGGTGGTTCGCGAGTGCCGGGCGGTGCGCGAGAAGGTCGGCATCCTCGATGCCTCCACCCTGGGCAAGATCGACATCCAGGGCCCGGACGCGCGCGAGTTCCTGGGTCGCGTCTACACCAACAAGTGGGCCAAGCTGGCCCCCGGCCGCGTCCGCTACGGCCTGATGTGCAAGGACGACGGCATGGTGTTCGACGACGGCACCACCAGCTGCCTCGGCGACAACCACTTCCTGATGACCACCAGCACCGGCGGCGCCGCCACCGTGCTCGAGTGGCTGGAAGTCTGGCACCAGACCGAGTGGCCGGAACTGGACGTCTACTTCAACTCCGTGACCGATCACTGGGCGACCATGACCATCACCGGTCCGGAAGCGCGGAAGCTGATGGAAGAGGTCACCACCGAGGTCGATCTCGACAAGGACAGCTTCAAGTTCATGGACTGGAAGGAAGGCAAGGTCGCGGGCGTGCCGGCGCGCATCTTCCGTATCTCCTTCACCGGTGAACTGGCCTACGAGATCAACGTCCAGGCCAACTACGCCCTGCACGTCTGGGAGACGCTGTTCGCCCATGGCGACAAGTACGGCCTGACGCCGTACGGCACCGAGACCATGCACGTGTTGCGCGCCGAGAAGGGCTTCATCATCGCCGGTCAGGACACCGACGGCTCGGTGACCCCGGAAGACCTCGGCATGCACTGGGCGATCGGCTACGACAAGCCGTTCTCCTGGATCGGCAAGCGTGCCCTGACGCGTCCGGACACCTCGCGCGAGAACCGCAAGCAGATGGTCGGCCTCAAGCCGAAGGATCCGAAGGTGGTGCTGGAGGAGGGCGCGCAGATCGTGCTCGACCCGAACCATTCGATCCCGATGCCGATGGAAGGTCACGTGACCTCCAGCTACTACAGCCCGACCCTGGAATCAGGCTTCGCCCTGGGCGTGGTCAAGGGCGGTCACAAGAAGATGGGCGAGACCGTCTATCTGCCCATGGCCGACGGCCAGGTCCATGAGGCCGAGATCGTCAGCCCCATCTTCCTCGATCCCAAGGGAGAGCGTCAGAATGTCTAACGTTGCCACCTTCGATACCAATACCGAGGCCAAGATCCCGGTCGAATCGCCGCTCGCCTACAGCTATCGTCGTTCGGGGGCTCCGGCCCCCACCGCCAAGAGCCAGGTGGTGCTGCGCGAGAAGCCCTTCCTGGGGCACCTGGTGCTGCGCGGCGGCGCCGTGGTGCTCGACGGCGCGGTGCGTGGGGTGCTCGGCGTCTCCCTGCCTGGCGAGCCCCAGGGCCTGGTCCATGACGACGAGGGCAAGCGTTCGATCCAGTGGATCTCCCCGGACGAGTGGCTGGTCATCGTGCCCGGCGGCGAGGAGTTCGAGCTGGAAAACCGCCTGCGTGCGGCGCTGGGCGACGCCCACTTCGCGATCAGCAACGTCAGCGGCGGCCAGACCCTGGTCGAGCTCGAGGGTGAGGCCGCCCGAGAGGTGCTGAAGAAGTCGGTGGTCTACGACGTCCATCCGAGCCACTTCCCGGTCGGCAAGGGCGTGACCACCATCTTCGCCAAGACCACCGTGGTCCTTCGCCGTCCGAGCGAGGAGCGCTGGGAGCTGGTGGTGCGCCGCAGCTTCGCCGACTATACCTATCGCTGGCTGCTGGATGCCGGTGACGAGTACGCTATCGGCGTCGAGCGCTGAGCGCGACCGTCATTCAGCCGTGGTACCAGATCAGGCCGGGGCTCGCCCCGGCCTGCTTACGTCAGGAGACCTTCCATGAGCCGTAGCGCCGATACCTGGATTCTCACCGCCCAGTGCCCCAGCCGCCTGGGCACCGTCGACGTGGTGACCCGCTTCCTGAAGGAGAGCCGCTGCTACATCACCGAGCAGCAGTCCTTCGACGACCATCACGGCGAGCGCTTCTTCATCCGCACCGAGTTCCGCCCGCTGGAGCCCGACTTCGATGCCGAGGCCTTCCAGGCCGCCTTCGCCGCCCGGGCCGCCGAGTTCGAGATGGCCTTCGAGCTGACCGCCCCGGATGCGCGGATGCCGGTGGTGATCATGGTCTCCAAGGCGGATCACTGCCTGAACGACCTGCTGTATCGCTATCGTACCGGCCAGCTGCCGATCGAGATTCGCGCGGTGGTCTCCAACCACCCGGATCTCCAGCCGCTGGCCGACTGGCACGGGCTGCCGTACTACCACTTCCCGATCACCGCCGAGACCAAGGCCGAGCAGGAGGCCCGGGTGTGGGAGGTGGTCGAGGAGACCGGCGCCGAGCTGGTGATCCTGGCCCGCTACATGCAGGTGCTCTCCAGCGACATGTGCGAGAAGCTCTCCGGCCGCGCGATCAACATCCATCACTCGCTGCTGCCGGGCTTCAAGGGTGCCAAGCCCTATCACCAGGCCTTCGAGAAGGGCGTCAAGCTGGTCGGTGCCACCGCGCACTACATCAACGACGATCTGGACGAGGGGCCGATCATCACTCAGGGCGTGGAGCCGGTTGGCCACGCCGACGATCCCGAGGATCTGGTGGCCAAGGGCCGTGACATCGAGTGCATGACCCTGGCGCGCGCCGTCGATGCCCACGTGGCACGTCGGGTGTTCCTGCACGGCCGCCGCACGGTGGTGTTCTCGCGCTAGGAAAGCCAAGGGCGGGGGCGCCAGATCGAGTGCTCCTGATGCCTGTCGCCCGCGCCGTCGATGCCCACGTGGCGCGTCGGGTGTTCCCGCACGGCCGCCGCACGGTGGTGTTCTCGCGCTAGCCTTCCGGTTCGCGCTTGAGGCCGCCCGAGCGGCCTTGCACGGCCATCGCCTCCCCGGCGATGGCCGTCGTCTTTATCGTTCCGACTTCCCCCGTCCTCTCTCCCCTCGTGGCCTCCCATCACTCGTTCAATAGTCGTAGGGACGTTTTTTCGCCTGCGCCGCCCCAGAGTCTGAATTTTTATATATAACAGCATGTTACTTCGTTATCGGTGCGTATCGTTGAGCGATGTACGTTGAAAGTCGCTGTTGGCCGGGGTCTCCGGGGACACTACGTTTTGATGCGGAAGGTATTTCCAGAGACATGGATCGTGTTGCCCATGCCGTCGGCGTCCCTCGGGCGCCGGCGGCATGGGGTGAAGCCAGAAGAAACAACAACAAGCCCTCCGTTCTCGCGCCGTGCGAGACGGACGCAACACCAACGAGGAGTCTTCGCCATGCAAGACGACCAGCAGCCCAAGCGCACTTCGTCCGCTAGCGTCGCGACATCGGGCAGCGGTGCCGGCAATCGTCGTAACTTCCTGAAGGCCGCCGCGATCGGCTCCGCCGCGGCCGTGGCGGCCCCCTGGATCGGCAATGTCCAGGCTCAGCAGGGCATTCGCATCCGCATGCAGTCCTCCTGGCAGCCGGGGACCGTGGGCTACCGCACCTTCGAGGCCTGGGCCAACGGTGTGGTCGAGGCCACCAGTGGCGAGGTCAGCATCGAGCCTTTCCCCGCCGGTGCCGTGGCCGGGGCCTTCGAGGTCGCCGATGCGGTGCGCAACGGCGTGCTCGACGGTCAGAACTGGTTCACCGTCTACTGGCCCGGCAAGATGCCGGCCGGCGTCTTCCTCACTGCCTTCCCCATGGGGCTGTCGCTGCCCCACCAGTGGGACATGATGTTCGGCGCCTACGGCGGCTTCGGCATCGCCAAGGAACTCTATCGCAAGCAGGGCCAGGAGCTGCTGGGCTACGTTCACCACGACCTCAACCTGATCCACTCCAAGGTGCCGCTGAGAAGCTTCGACGACTTCGACGGGGTCAAGATCCGCATGCCCGGCGGCATCGTCGCCGAGACCTTCGCCGAGATGGGCGCACGTACCACGCTGCTGCCCGGTTCCGAGGTCTATCCGGCGCTGGAGAAAGGCACCATCGATGCCGCCGACTTCACCGGGGCGGCGGTCAACTACGAGCTCGGTTTCTGGCAGGTGGCCGACTACATCATCATGGGCCCGCCCTCCACGCCCTGCCTGCACCAGGCGGTCGACCTGATGGACATCTCGGTCAATCGCCGTGTCTTTGAACGCATGTCGCCCCAGGTGCAGGACCTGATGCACGACCTGGTGGCGGGCTATTCCCGCGAGCACTACGCGGCGATCCAGAAGGCCAACGCCGAGGCCTGGCCCAAGTACCGCGAGAAGGGCGTCGAGATCATCCACCTCTCCGAGGAGGACGCCGTCCGCTTCCGCGAGGTCGCCATCCCGCTGTGGTTCAAGTGGGCCAACAAGGACCCTGACGCCGCGCGCATGTTCCGGGCCCACCTGAGGACCATGATGGATCCGGCGGTGGCGCTGATCACCGAGGACGACATCAAGGACTTCGAACTCAACGTCTGATCCCTCTGCTTGCTTCATCCGGGGGCTGTGGGCCGAGCGCCGCAGCCCCGGTTTGCATGGGCGCCATGCCCTCAACCCTGCATCCCGTCGGCTAGATGATCCGTCGCCATCGCCGGGAAGTGATGGTATCGCGGAGGAGTTTTCATGAATCTCGAGATCAATTTCGTTCTGCCGCACTGGCTCTACTGGTCGGCACTGTTCTTCCTGCCGCTGCTGGTGATGTGGCTCGTCGACCGCAGCTTCCGGCGCGGCGGCACCATCAGCGGCGGCGACACCGGCGAGGTCCCCGGCGAGGCGCCGGTGGCGCGCTACCATCCCCCGGGCAACCTCTTCACCGCCCTGGTCGACCGCATCTCCGGTTTCTTCGGCCGCTACGTGGCCTACTGGGCGCTGATCGCCCCCTTCGTGTTCGCCTACGAAGTGCTGATGCGCTATGCCTTCAATTCGCCGACCAACTGGGCCCACGAGTCGATGACCCTGATGTTCGGCATGCAGTACCTGATCGCCGGGGCCTTCGCCCTGCGCGAGGGCGGGCACGTGCGCGTCGATATCCTCTACCAGCGTGCCCGGCCGGTGAACAAGGCGGCGCTGGACCTGCTGACCTCGGTGTCCTTCTTCATCTTCACCATCGCGCTGCTGGTGACCGGCTGGAAGTTCTTCTCCCAGTCGGTGAGTGATCGCTTCTTCTTCGGCGCCAGCTATGCCAACGAGACGTCCTTCACCGAGTGGGCGATCCAGTTCTACCCGGTGAAGTTCATGTTGTTCTTCGGGGCGCTGCTGCTGCTGCTCCAGGGCATCGCCCAGCTGATCCGTGACGTCCAGGCCTTCCGCCACCATCGACGGGCGCATGGCGGCAGCCATACCTTCTCGACCCTGCTGATCGCGCTGGGCATCGTCCTCGGGGCGTGGGTGCTGTTCGAGATGGTCAACATCGCCACCACCGACTACCAGAGCCTGGCCGGCAGCCTCGAGAACAGCCTCAGCGGCCTGGGCATCGGCGGTCTGACCCTGGTGATGTTCGGCACCCTGATGGTGGTGCTGGTGGCGGGCCTGCCGCTGGCCTTCGTCACCGGCGGCCTGGGGGTGGCCTTCCTCTACCTGGTGGGCGATCAGCACATGCTCAACCTGATGCCGTCGCGCATCTTCCCGATGATGACCAACTACCAGCTGTCGGCCATTCCGCTGTTCATCTTCATGGCCTCGGTGCTGGAGAAGGCGGGGATCATCGAGGAGCTGTTCGACGTCGTCTACAAGTGGATGGGCGGCCTGAAGGCGGGCCTGGCCATCGCCACCGTCATCGCTTCCACGCTGCTCGCCGCCATGGTCGGCGTGATCGGCGCCGCGGTGGTGACCATGGGCCTGATCGCCCTGCCGGCGATGCTCAAGCGTCACTACGACCCGGAGATCGCCATCGGTTCGATCATGGCCGGCGGCACCCTGGGCATCCTGATTCCGCCGTCGATCCTGGCGATCATCTACGGCGTCATCGCCCAGCAGTCGGTGGGTGAACTCTACCTCGGTTCGCTGATTCCCGGCCTGCTGCTGGCCTTCATGTACGGCTTCTACTGCTGGATGCGCGGCACCCTGAACATCAAGATGGCGCCGCCGATGCCGGTGGAGGACCGGGTCGACATGAAGGAGAAGCTGCGCCTGCTGCGCAACATGCTGGCCCCCATCGTGCTGGTGGTGCTGGTGCTGGGCATCATCTTCACCGGCATCGCCACGCCGGTGGAGGCGGCCGGTATCGGGACCTTCGGCGCCCTGGTCGTGGCGGCGCTGCACAAGCGCCTGACCTGGCCCAACCTGCACGCCGCCTGCATGACCACCCTGGTCGCCTCGGCGATGGTGATGTGGATCATCTTCGGCGCCAGCATCTTCGTCGGCTTCTACATCCTCCAGGGCGGCCAGACCTTCGTGCAGGAGCTGATCTCCGGCGCGGGGCTCGGCCCCTACGCGGTGCTGGCGCTGATGATGGTGCTGCTGGTGGCGCTGGGCATGTTCCTCGACTGGGTGGGCATCCTGCTGCTGGCGGTGCCGATCTTCGTGCCGCTGATCCAGTCGATGAGCTTCGACGGGGTATTCGGGCTGCCCGGCGTGTCGCCCGCCGACGTGTCGCTGTGGTTCGGGGTCATCTACCTGGTGAACATGCAGATGTCCTTCCTCAGTCCGCCGTTCGGCTACGCACTGTTCTACATCAAGGGGGTGTGCCCGCCGCACATCACCATGGGGCAGATCTTCCGTTCGTCCTTCCCGTTCCTGGGCATCCAGGCCCTGGGGCTGATCCTGGTGATCCTGTTCCCGGCGCTGGTCACCTGGCTGCCGAATCTCGCCTACGGCTAGGCGACGACGCGTGCCACCACCGACGACGCTCCCGACCGGGAGCGTCGTCTTTTCAAACTGTTACACGATGGTGGTGAACCCTTGTCGACGTGGCTCGTCACAGGAGGGCACCCCACGCATGCAAGACAATGTTTTCGGAGGTATCTATGCAACGTATCACCGCCCTGTTTTCCGCCGCCCTGCTCAGTGCCGGTATGATGAGCTCCATGGCGTATGCACAGGACAGTGCCGATGCCACCGCCAGCCAGGGCCAGGCCCCGGCCGAGGCGCAGGCCGCGACCCAGAACTTCTCCGACGCCCAGCTGCAGAAGTTCGCCGATGCCTCCGAGGAAATCGCGGTGATCTCTCAGGATTACACCCAGCAGCTGCAGAACGCCGAGGGTGAAGAGGCCCAGCAGCAGGTCCGTCAGGAAGCCAACGACCAGATGGTCGAGGCGGTCCAGAACAGCGGCCTCGAAGTGGAGACCTTCAACGCCATCGGCCAGGCGATCCAGCAGGATCCCGAGCTGATGCAGCGCGTCCAGGGCATGGCCCAGGGCAGCGGTGAGTCCGCTTCCTGATCCCGTCATCCCGCGAGATCCCTGTGCGATGAAAGGCCGCCCCTCGGGGCGGCCTTTCCGCGTTCCGGCCCCCGTGATACAAGCTCTTTACACCGTCCTCGGCGCCTTTCAGACTTGGCCTATCCTCAACGACCGGGTAGGCACTGGGCCATGGATGTGGAACTGCTGGAAATTCGCCAGCATCTCGGGCGTTTTCCGCCCTTCGAGACGCTGTCCGACGAACTGCTCGACGAGGTGGCGAGCAACGTCCAGGTGGCCTACTTCAAGGCCGACACCGATATCCTGACGCTCGACCAGGAACTCCACGAGCTGTGCTACATCCGCAGCGGCGCGGTGGAGGTCTATCGTCGCGGCGGGGAGCTCTACAACCGCCGGGGCGAGGGCGAGATCTTCGGCCAGTTCAGCCTGCTGCGGAACAACCGGGTCCGCTATCCCGTGCGGGCCATGGAAGACTCGCTGATCTACTTCATTCCCGAGACGGTCTTCCAGCATCTCTGTCAGGCTGACGACGACTTCGCCGACTTCGTCGAGCTGCAGCGCCCGCGGCTCGAGAGCGTGGTCGAGGAGCAGAAGAAGAACAACGACATGATGATCACCCGGGTGCGCAAGCTGGTCACGCGCTACCCGCTGATGGTCGAGGCCTCGACCACCGTCCAGGAGGCCGCCCGTCAGATCACCGACTTCCAGGCCTCGGCGGTGCTGGTGCTCGACGACCCCGGCGAAGAGGACAATCCGCGCTACACCTTCCGCGACAGCGAGGAGCGCGCCTGGCAGCTGCGCGGCATCCTCACCGACAGCGACTTCCGCACCCGGGTGGTGGCGGAAGGCCTGTCGCCGGAGACGCCGGTCGGCGAGGTGGTGGCCGGCAACGTCATCGCCGTGCAGTCCGACGAGTCGGTACAGGAGGCGATGCTGGTCATGCTGCGCTACAACATTCACCACCTGCCGGTGATGTATCGCCGCCGCCCGGTGGGCATCGTGCACCTCTCGGACATCATCCGCTACGAGACCCAGAGCAGCCTGTACCTGGTCAGCAACATCTTCCACCAGCCCAACGCCGAGGGCCTGGCACGGCTGGCGCCGGACGTCAGTGCGGCCTTCGTGCGCATGGTCGAGGAGGGCGCCGACTCGCGCATGGTGGGCAGCGCCCTGTCGACCATCGGGCGCAGCTTCACCCGCCGCCTGCTGGAGCTGGGCGAGGAGCGCCTGGGGCCGCCGCCGGTGCCCTACTGCTTCATGGCGATGGGCTCCATGGCGCGCAACGAGCAGTCGATCGCCACCGACCAGGACAATGCCCTGGTGCTGTCCGACGATTTCGATCCCGAGCAGCACGACGCCTACTTCCTCGAGCTGGCGCAGTTCGTCAGCGATGGCCTGGATGCCTGCGGCTACCCCTACTGCAAGGGCGACATCATGGCCACCAACCCGAGCTGGCGGCAGCCCCTGTCGGTGTGGAAGCGCTACTTCACCGAGTGGATCGAGCAGCCCAATCCCGAGCGGCTGCTGCATAGCTCGATCTTCTTCGATCTCGACGCCGTCTACGGGGAGAACGTGCTGGTGGAGCAGCTCCAGGACCTGGTGGCCTACCAGGCCGCGCGGCATCCGCGCTTCCTGGCGGCGATGGCCCGCAACGCCCTGAACCGCACCCCGCCGCTGGGTTTCTTCCGCACCTTCGTGATGGAGAAGGACGGCAAGCACAACAACTCGATCAACCTGAAGCGCCGCGGCACCGCGCCGATGGTCGACCTGATCCGGGTGCATGCCCTGGCCTGCGGCTCCAGCGCCCAGAACAGCTTCGACCGGCTCGACGACATCGATCGCACCCAGCTGCTGGCCCCGGGGGTCAGCGATCGCCTGCGCTACGCCCTGGAGTTTCTGTCGATGTCGCGAATCCGCCACCAGGTGATCGATATCCAGCACGACCAGACGCCGGACAACAACATCGAGCCGGAGAACGTCTCGAGCAGCGAGCGTCATCACCTCAAGGATGCCTTCCAGGCGTTGAGCCACGCCCAGAAGTTCCTCAAGTTCCGCTACCCGATGCCCTCGCGGGCCAAATGAGCGAGGTGCCCGGATGCTGATGCGACGCAGGACCCAGATACCCGACTGGACGAGCTACCTGGCGCATCGCGCCGCGGCCGCCCAGGACCCGCGACTGTCGCGCTTCTTCACCGCCGGGGCCCCGGCGCCGGAGACGCCGATCGGCGAAGCCCCGCTGGTGGCGCTGGATATGGAGACCACCGGGCTCGATGCCCGGCGCAACTCCATCGTCAGCATCGGCCTGGTGCCTTTCACCCTGGGGCGTATCGCCGTCACCGAGCGTCGTTACTGGATCGTGCGCCCGCGGCGTACGCTGAACGCCGAGTCGGTGACCTTTCACCACATCACCCATGCCGACATCGCCAACGCCCCGGAGCTGGGCGACATCCTGGAGGACCTGCTCGATGCCCTGGCCGGTCGGCTGGCGGTGGTGCACTACCGGCACATCGAGCGCCCCTTCCTTGACGTGGCCGTCAAGGCGCGGCTGGGGGAGGGCGTGGTCTACCCGATGATCGACACCATGTCGCTCGAGGCGCGCATCCACCGCCAGTCGCTGGTGGCACGCTTCAAGCGCTGGATCGGGCGGCCGCCGGCCTCCATCCGTCTGTTCGACAGCCGCGCTCGCTACGGGTTGCCACCCTACCAGGGCCACCATGCGCTGACGGATGCGCTGGCCACCGCGGAGCTGCTGCAGGCGCAGATCGCCCACCACTACAGTCTCGAGACGCCGGTGGGCACGATCTGGAGCTGAGACAGGCCCTGGCCAGTGCACACGCGTCGATCGACGCCGGCACGGCGTCCGGTGCGGTCAGTAATCGATGCCGCGTCGTGCCTCCAGGCCCGCATTGAAGGCGTGGCGCACCTCCGTCATCTCGGTGATGGTGTCGGCCATGGCCTGAAGCTCGCGGTGGGCGTTGCGCCCGGTGACGATCACCGTCTGCTCGACGGGACGGTTCTCCAGTGCCTGCCTGACCGTGGCGATGTCCAGGTAGCCGAACTTGAGCATGTAGGTGATCTCGTCGAGCACCACCAGGTAGACCTCGGGATCGGCGAGCATTCGCGCCGCCTCGGCCCATACCTCGCGGCAGGCCTGGGTATCGCTCTCGCGGTTCTGGGTCTCCCAGGTGAACCCGGTGGCCATGATCGCCACCTCGAGGTGGTGATCGTCCTCGAGCCGGTTGCGTTCGCCGCATTCCCACTGGCCCTTGATGAACTGCACCACGCCGACGCGATAGCCGTAGCCCAGCGCGCGAGTGACGGTGCCCCAGGCGGCGGTGGTCTTGCCCTTGCCGTTGCCGGTGAACACCAGCAGCTGGCCGCGGCGTTCGTCGGCGGCGGCGACCTTCTCGTCGACGCGGGACTTGAGGGTCTGCATGGCCTTGCGGTGGCGCTCGTCACGTTCGCTCATCTCGGCTCCTGTTCGTGTCGTGGGTCGGGCAGGCAGCCTACCCCAGGCGGCGAGCGGCGTCAGCCGCCGGCCACAGAGGGATGAGTCGAGTGCGGCATGGTGCGGTCGCAGACTGAAAAGATTTCATCGCTGTCGCCAAAGACAGCGTCATCCGACGACGTCAGAATCCGCAGGGAGTGACCCTGGAAGCCCTGTCATGTCTGCGATCCTGCGTACCGCGACCGCTCGCGATCTCGACGCGCTCTACGCCCTCGAGCAACTGGCCTTCAGCGGCGACCGCTTCACGCGTCGTCAGCTCTGGCACCTGCTCAACCGGGCCCATGCCCTGACGCTTTTGGCCGTGGACGAGGACGGCGCGCTGCTCGGCTACGGCACCCTGCTGTTTCGCCTGGGCAGCGAGCAGACCCGGCTCTATTCGTTCTGCGTGCATCCCCAGGCCCGCGGCGGCGGCCTGGGGCGCCGCATGCTCGAGCGGCTCGAGGGCATGGCCTGGGAGCAGGGCTGCGACTGGCTGGTGCTCGAGGTGCGCGTCGACAATCAGGCGGCGCTGACGCTCTATCGGGGCTCGGGCTTCGTACCGAGCGACTGGATGGCCGACTATTACGAGGACGGCTGCGCGGCCTGGCGGATGAGCAAGGCCCTGTTCGCCGGCCCCGAGGCCCAGGCCGGCTAGGTGCAGCCGGCTAGGTGTGGCCGACTAGGCGCCGTGGCCCGTCGCGCTTAGAATGGCGCCATCGTTCATCATCGGGAATCCGCCATGCCCTCCTTCGATATCGTCTCCGAGTTCGACAAGCACGAGGCGAGCAACGCCGTCGACCAGGCCAACCGCGAGCTGCAGAGCCGCTTCGGCTTCAAGGGCGTGACGGCCTCCTTCGCGCTCGAGGGCGAGACCGTCACCCTCGAGGCCGAGGTCGATTTCCAGCTGCGCCAGATGCTCGACATGCTGCGCAACAAGCTGATCGGCCGTGGCATCGATCCGCGCTGCCTGGAGATCGATGACCCCGAACTCTCCGGCGTTCGCGCCCGCCAGGCGGTGCGCCTCAAGCAGGGCCTGGAGCAGAAGGAAGCCAAGGACATCGTCAAGCGCATCAAGGACACCAAGCTCAAGGTCCAGGCCCAGATTCAGGGCGAGAAGGTGCGCGTCACCGGCAAGAAGCGCGACGACCTGCAGCAGGTCATGGCCCTGCTGAAGGGCGAGGACGGTCCCGACCTGGCGCTGCAGTTCGACAACTTCCGCGACTGAGCCCGTCATCGACACGCGGCCATAGCCCCGGGCCGTCATCCTCATTGGCGATGGCGATTGGCAGCGGGGGGTGGCTTGGGCTTCAATAGAGACGTGCCTGTCGCCAAAGGAGTGAGCGCTCGATGTCCCAAGCGCGCCGCATCTTCTACCTGATTCTCGCCGGGACCAGCTTCGCCCTGGGCGTGATCGGCGCCTTCCTGCCGCTGATGCCCACCACCTGCTTCATGCTGGTGGCGGTGTGGGCAGCCTCCCGGGGCTCGCCGCGCTTCGCCGGCTGGATCCGTGCGCACCCGCGCTTCGGCCCCACCATCGTGGCCTGGGAATCCGAGCGGGCGATCCCCCGCCATGCCAAGTGGCTGGCCGGAGGCATGCTGCTGTTCTCGATGGTGGTACTGGCCCTGGTGATCGGCGCGCTGTGGCTGAAGCTGGTGCTGATCCTCGGTCTGGCCGGGCTCGCCGGCTGGATCCTGACCCGCCCGGAGCCGGTCGTCGACTCCTGAGCGTCCCTCGGGCGGTATCGCCGTACCCCGTAGCGGAGTTGACGACGGCACTTTGAGGTCGAGGCAGAGAGGGCCGTACAATGGCCGGCAACCTTCACAGGAGCCATCCTCGATGTCCGAACCTCAGCCGATCCATCTCAGCGATTATCGTCCCCCCGCCTACCGCGTCACCCACACCGAGCTGACCTTCGACCTCGATCCCTCGGCCACCCGGGTGAAGGCGCGCCTGCACGTGGAGCGCCACCCGGAGCGTGAGGCCGGCGAGCCGCTGGAGCTCGACGGCGAGCAGCTGGCGCTGAAGGCCATCGCCATCGACGGCCAGCCGCTGGGCGACGACGAGTATGCGCTGACCGAGCAGGGCCTGCGCATCGAGCGGGCGCCGGAGCGTTTCCTGCTGGACACCGAAGTCGAGATCGCCCCCGAGGCCAATACCGCCCTGGAGGGCCTCTACCAGTCCGGCGGCATGTTCTGCACCCAGTGCGAGGCCGAGGGCTTCCGGCGGATCACCTTCTACCCGGATCGCCCCGACGTCATGGCGACCTTCTCCACCACCGTGATCGGCCGCCTCGACCGTGAGCCGGTGCTGCTCTCCAACGGCAACCCGGTGGAGCGTGGCGAGCTGCCGAACGGCCGCCACTTCGTGACCTGGGAAGATCCGCATCCCAAGCCCTGCTACCTGTTCGCGCTGGTGGCGGGCGACCTCGAGAAGGTCGAGGATCGCTTCACCACCATGAGCGGCCGCGAGGTGACGCTGCAGATCTGGGTCGAAGAGGAGAACCTCGGCAAGACCGATCACGCCATGGCCTCGCTCAAGCGCGCCATGCGCTGGGACGAGGAGACCTATGGTCGCGAGTACGACCTCGACCTGTTCATGATCGTGGCGGTCAACGACTTCAACATGGGCGCCATGGAGAACAAGGGGCTCAACATCTTCAACTCGGCGGCGGTGCTGACCCATCCGCACACCGCTACCGATGCCGCCTTCCAGCGCGTCGAGGGTATCGTCGCCCACGAGTACTTCCATAACTGGTCCGGCAACCGCGTCACCTGCCGCGACTGGTTCCAGCTGTCGCTGAAGGAGGGCTTCACCGTCTTCCGCGACCAGACCTTCAGTGCCGACACCAACTCCGCGCCGGTGAAACGCATCGAGGACGTGTCCTTCTTCCGCACCGCTCAGTTCGCCGAGGATGCCGGCCCCACCGCTCATCCCGTGCGGCCGGACCACTACATCGAGATCGGCAACTTCTACACCCTGACCATCTACGAGAAGGGCGCCGAGATCGTGCGCATGTTGCGCAACCTGGTGGGCTGGGAGGCCTTTCGTCGCGGCAGCGACCTGTACTTCTCGCGCTTCGACGGGCAGGCGGTGACCATCGAGGACTTCGTGGCCTGCATGGCCGAGGCGTCCGGTCAGGACCTCGACCAGTTCATGCGCTGGTACTCCCAGGCCGGCACCCCGGAGATCGACGCCCACGGCGAATACGACTATGCCAACGGCGCCTACCGGCTGCTGCTGCGCCAGCGTACCCCGGCCACGCCGGGGCAGCCCGACAAGGCGCCGCAGCATATCCCGATCCGCCTGGGCCTGGTCGGCACCAAGAGCGGCCGCGACCTGCGCCTGACCCTGGACGGCGAGTCGCTCGGCACCGACGGGGTGATCCACCTGCGCGAGGAGGAGCAGGAGTTCGTCTTCACCGACGTGGAGGAGGCCCCGGTGCCGTCGCTGGCGCGCGGCTTCTCGGCGCCGGTCAAGCTCAATTTCCCTTACTCGCGCGAGGACCTGGCCTTCCTGCAGACCCATGACAGCGACGGCTTCAATCGCTGGGACGCCGGCCAGCGCCTGGCGCTGCTGGCGCTGGACGACCTGATCGCCGCGCATCGCAACGGCGTCGAGAAGGTCATGGACCCGCGGGTGGTGGAGGCCTTCCGTGAGCTGCTCAAGCGCGAGACCGACGACAAGGCGGTGCTGGCCGAGATGCTCACGCTGCCCTCCGAGGCCTATATCGCCGAGCAGCAGCCGCTGGTCGACGTGGACGCCATCCACGCCGCCCGCCAGTTCGTGAAGCAGTCGCTGGCGATGGCCCTGCGCGCCGACTTCCTGCGCGTCTATCAGGAGAACGTCGGCGACGCCCCCTATGCACCGGAGCCCGAGCAGATCGCCGCGCGCAGCCTCAAGAACGTGGCACTGTCGTACCTGGTCAGCATCGAGGACGAGGAGGGCATCGAGCTGGCCCGCCGCCAGTTCGAGGCCGACCACAACATGACCGACGTGCGCGCCGCCCTGACGCTGCTGGTGCATTCCAGTCGCGACGAGCTGGCCGACCCGGCGCTGCGCACCTTCGGCGAGAAGTGGGCCCACGACCCGCTGGTCATGGACCAGTGGTTCAGCGTCCAGGTGTCCCGCCCGCAGTCCGATGCCCTGGAGCGGGTCAAGTTCCTGATGGACCACCCGGCCTTCTCGCTGACCAACCCCAACAAGGTCCGCGCGCTGATCGGCGCCTTCGCCCAGAACCGGGTCAACTTCCACCGCCTCGACGGCGAGGGCTACCGGCTGCTGGCCGACGTGGTCATCGAGCTCAACCGCCTGAACCCCGAGATCGCCTCGCGGCTGGTGACCCCGCTGACCCGCTGGCGCCGCTTCGACGAGACTCGCCAGGAACTCATGAAGGGTGAGCTCGAGCGCATCCGCGAAGAAAAACTCTCGCCGAACGTGTATGAGGTGATCGAGAAAGCCCTCGCGTAATCCCGACATTCGCTCGCGAGAACGACAAGACGCCGCCCGGAAGGGCGGCGTCTTTTTGTGCGCGGGGCGAATGCTTCGGAGTGATCAGTTGATTAGCCAGCTCAGTACGCTGACGCCCAGCAGCACCCAGATCAGGGTGGCGACCACGGCTCGCCGGCGCAGGGCCGAGAAGGCCTTCCACAGCAGCCACAGGCCGAGCGCCAGCACCAGCAGGCTGAGCAGGTTGGCGGGAATGCCGAGGCCTCCGGCGATGCCGCCGATCAGGCTGCTGGCGGCGTCGTCCAGGCCGTTCAGGCCGGCGCCGAGCGCATCGACGATGAAGCGGATGACGTGGCCGATGAACTGGCCGATCGCGGTAAAGAAATCGTTCATGCGCGGGAGATCTCGAGACGAAGGGCGTCGGGGACGGCGCCATAGGGTACCACGCCCGCCGGGGCGGGCGTGGTGGCCGTCAGCCCAGCTGACTGGTGCGCGAGCTGAGTCCGGCCTCCTCGGCGGCGCTGTCGGCCAGCGCGCGGCCGGCCTCGTCGTAGACGTGGAAGACCGCGCTGGCGCCGAGCTCGCGGATCGGCTCGATCTCCTCGGGATATTCCACCACCGCGGCGATGCGCCCGGGGAAGTGGCGCGAGCGCAGTTGTTTCAGGGCGGCCAGATTACCGGCATGGTGGGGCATGGCCAGCACCACCAGGCGCACCTCGGAGGACATCAGCAGCTTGTCCCAGAACTCCGAGTCCACGGCGTCGCCCTCCAGGGCGTTGAAGCCCATGGCGGTGAGCCGCTCGATGCTCTTGGGGTTGCTGTCGATGCCCAGCACCTGCAGGCCGTACTCCTTCTGCAGGCGACGGTAGACGCCCTTGCCGATGCGGCCCATGCCCAGCACCACGGCTTCGGCGTCGCCGACCTCGATGGGGCGGTCGCTGGGGGTGAGGTCCCGTTCGTCGATCTCGGGCAGGCGCGGCTCCAGCCAGCGATAGAAACGCTCGCCGAAGCCGTTGACCACCGCCGAGGCGGCGAAGCTCAGCGCCACCGCCAGCGACAGCACCACCAGGAAGCGTTCCGGCAGCCAGCCCTCGGCAGTGGCGAGCGCCCCGACGATCAGGCCGAACTCCGAATAGTTGGTCAGGCTCAGGGCGGACAGCACCGAGGTGCGGTGGCGCATGCGGAAACGCATGAACACCAGCTGGTAGAGCAGGCCCTTGAGCGGCAGGGCCAGCACCAGCAGCAGTGCGGTGCCGAGCAGCTCCCAGCTGGGCATGGCGGTCAGGCCCAGGCTCAGGAAGAAGCCCACCAGCAGCAGCTCCTTGAGGCTGAACATCGAGCGTGCCAGGGCCTGTGCGGCCGGGTGAGGCGCCAGCAGCAGGCCGATGACCAGCGCGCCCAGGTCGCCCTTGAGCCCCACCGACGAGAACAGCGCATAGCCCATCACCAGCGCCAGCAGCATGCCGAACAGCATCTGCATCTCGCCGTGGCCCAGGCGGTCCAGCAGGGCGCGCAGCGCCGGGGCCAGGGGAATCAGCAGCAGCAGGCCCAGCGCCCAGGGGCTCGGCAGGGCGCCGGTGGAGGCGGTGAGGAAGACCACGGCGAAGATGTCCTGCATGATCAGCACGCCGATGGCCAGGCGGCCGTAGGCGGTCTGACTCTCGCTGCGCTTCTCCAGCACCTTGACCACGAACACCGTGCTGGAGAACGACAGCGCGAAGCCCAGCAGGGCCAGGGTCGACCAGCCGGCCTCGGCCAGCAGCGGCAGGCTCAGCCATTTCAACAGCCCGAGCAGCGCCACCAGCGCCAGGCTGGAGAGCAGCATGTGCAGGGTGGCGCCACCCCAGACGTCGCGGCGCAGCAGGGTGCGGATGTCGAGCTTCAGGCCGATGCTGAACAGCAGCAGCGTGACCCCGACATCGGCCACCACCTCGAGCAGCGGGGTGGAGGTGAAGCCCAGGGCGTTGAGCACGAAGCCGCCGGCCAGGAAGCCTACCAGGGGCGGAAGGCGCAGGCACATGGCGGCGAGGCCGCCAAGGAAGGCCGCCAGGAGGAAGGCGGGTGCGATCATGACAACTCCCTATGTCGCGGTGGTCGATAAACGATGCGAGAAGACAGACAGTGTAAGGAAGTCATAGAGTGAATGGGATTCATCCATTGAGCATGCCGGCCGGCCGTGAAGCGGCCATGACGACGATCAAGGACAAGGAACGCGAGACCATGGCAATGCTGATCCTCAACGGCAAGTCGGCGCAACTGCCGGCGGTGCGCCAGGCGGTGAGCGCCTGCCGCGAGGCCGGCGCCGAGCTCGCGGTGCGGGTCACCTGGGAGGCCGGGGACGCCGCGCGCATGGCGGAGCAGGCCGGGCGTGACGGCCTTCGGCGGGTGATCGTCGGCGGTGGCGACGGCACGATCAACGAAGCGGTCAACGGCCTGATGCGTCTGCCGGCAGAGGACCGCCCGGGGCTCGGCCTGCTGCCGCTGGGCAGCGCCAATGACCTGGCCGGTGCCCTGGGGCTTGCCCAGGACCCCTTGGCCGCGCTGAAGGCGGCGCTGTCGTTGCCGTTGCGGCCGGTCGACGTGCCGGCGCTCGACGGCCGTTATTTCCTCAACATGGCCACCGGCGGCTTCGGCGCCGAGATCACCTCCTCGACGCCCAAGAGCCTCAAGCGACTGCTCGGCGGCGGGGCCTATTCCCTGATCGGAGCACTGAAGGCCTGGCAGTATCGTCCCTATCCGGTCCAGCTGCGCTGGGCGGAGGGCGAGCGCGAGGCGTCGCTGTTCGTGCTGGCGCTCGGCAACGGCACCCGCTCCGGTGGCGGTCAGCACCTGACGCCGGCGGCCCGCATCGATGACGGTCAGCTCGACGTGCTGATCCTGCGCGACTTCGCCTCGCTTGGCGACATGGTGCGGATGCGTCGCGAGCTTCAGCGTCGCCCCGGGGAGGGCACCTTCGTCGAGACCTTCCGTACCACCTGGCTCAGCATCGAGGCGGAGACCGACCTGCCGCTGACCCTGGACGGCGAACCCTGCCACCGCCGGGCCTTCCGGGTCGAGGTCGAGCCGCACGCGCTGTCGCTGGCGCTGCCGGACGACTGCCCGCTGCTGTCGAAGTAAGCGACTGGCCAGCCGGCCTCGGGCGCGGCATCATGAGGCCATCCTGGCTCAAGGAGACGTGCACATGTTGACCCCGTTCCATCTCGCCGTGCCGGTCCGCGACCTGTCCGAGGCGCGGCGCTTCTACGGCGAGCTTCTGGGCTGCCCCGAAGGGCGCAGCAGCGATACCTGGATCGACTTCGATCTCTACGGTCACCAGTTCGTCTGCCATCTCGACCCCGCCCTCGGCGAGTCGCCCCGGGAAACCCATCGCAACCCGGTCGACGGGCACGGCGTGCCGGTGCCGCACTTCGGCGTGGTGCTGGAAATGGCCGACTGGGAGGCGCTGGTCGACCGGCTGACCGATGCCGGCATCCGCTTCGAGATCGAGCCCTATGTGCGCTTCGCCGGTGAGCCGGGCGAGCAGGCCACCATGTTCTTCCGCGATCCCAGCGGCAACGCCATCGAATTCAAGGCCTTCCGCGACATCGCCGGGCAGCTGTTCGCGCGCTGAGGCCTGTCTTGCGGTGCCCGTCGCCCTTTGGTGCAATGACGTTCGACACCCATCGAAGAGAAGGAAGGCCATGACCCCCTGGAAACCGCTCGTTCTGGCGGTCGCGATCGCCCTGGCAGGCTGCGGCAACGACGAGGGCGAACCGAGCGACGAGACCGCGCCCGCCGGCGATGCCACGAACACTGCGCCTGCCGTCGAGGAGGGGAGTGCCTCCGAGGATGCTGTCACGGCGGCGCCGGACCGGGACGATGGCGCCGACGCGGCGTCCGACGCCGAAGCGTCCGTCGAGGGCGAGGCCGAGGAAGCCGCGCCGGCCAGCGTGCCCGAGACCGCCGACGCCGTGCCCTCGGGCGAGATGGCGCCGCCTTCCGAGCAGGAAACCGAGGCCGAGGTCGAGCAGATCCTGAAGGACACCGAGCGTCGCTTCGAGGAAGCCAAGCAGAATATCGACAGCCAGTACGAGGAAGTCTCGCGGCAGACGCCCGACGAGGCGTCGCTGCCGGAAATGGACGCCGCGGACGCGAGTCAGCTGGACGATGCCCTCGACCCCGAGCCCATGGCGACGGACGGCATTGCGCCGACCTCCGATCCCGAGGTCGAGGCGATCCTCGAAGAGACCGAGCGCCGCTTCGAGGAGGCTCGCCGCAAGATCGACGAACAGTTCGAGCAGGCCGAGCAGGGCGTGCCGAGCGAGATTCGCGAGGCCACGGAGACCCCGCCGGATAGTGGCGACTCGCTCGATGACGAGGCGAGCGGTGGCGATTCGGCCTCGCCCTGAGACTCGAGCGCCCACGAAAAAGGCCCGCCGGACGGCGGGCCTTTTTCTACTCGAACCGCCGGCATGGCCGGCGGTCGATCGTCCTGTCGGTCGAGTTTACTCGGCGACGCGAACGTTGGAGGCCTGGAGGCCTTTCTTGCCCTGAGTCACTTCGAAGGAGACCTTCTGGCCGTCCTGCAGGGACTTGAAGCCTTCAGCCTGAATTTCGGAGAAGTGGACGAACAGGTCATCACCGCCGTCTTCCGGAGAGATGAAGCCGTAGCCCTTGGTGTCGTTGAACCACTTGACAGTGCCAGTTGCCATTGTCGATTTCCTTAACAAACTAAATATTGATGCTGGGTCGTATTGGCCGTTTCACACGGCACGAGCCCGTCTTGCGTGGGCAGACAAAGAAGAAGTGCGCACCGGGTGCATCGAAGGAATCGAAGTACAACTGACGACTTTCTACTTGCTAACCTACGCAGCGGATAGTGCATCAGCGCCAGGGTTGCGTCAACAACGTGCCGCAGTGAAACTGGTGCCTCCGCCCGCTAGGTCAATGTAGCCACTCAGCCCCCGGGCGTCCAGCGACCTCCAGGGCATCGACGAGACTTTTCCATGGAACACACTCGCATCGCCTCTCAGGATACCCACAGCAAGGCCATCGGCTATCTGCTGTGGCTCTTCGGCTTCCTCGGCGCACACCGCTTCTATTACGGCAAGCCGGTCACCGGCACGATCTGGTTCTTCACCCTTGGCCTGCTCGGCATCGGCTGGCTGATCGACCTGTTCCTGATCCCGGCCATGGACCGGCAGGCCGACCTGCGCTTTCAGGCCGGTCCCACCAACTACACCCTGGCCTGGCTGCTGCTGACCTTCCTCGGCGCCTTCGGCGTGCACCGCTTCTATCTGGGCAAGTGGGTCACCGGAGTGATCTACCTGTGCACCCTGGGGCTGTTCGGCCTGGGCGTGCTCTACGATTTCTGGACGCTCAACGACCAGATATCCATGCGCCACGCCAAGCGCGGCGTGTTCGGCGGGTGAGGGCGGCCTGATGTGGTTCGACGCCCAGTTCTGGCCCTTCCTGGTGGCCATCACCCTGCTCAGCATCACCCCCGGCGTGGACACCCTGCTGGTGATCCGCAACACCGCCCGCGGCGGCGTGCGTGACGGCGTGCTGACCAGCCTGGCGATCTGCGCCGGGCTGTTCGTGCATGCCACCGTCTCGGCGCTGGGCATCTCGCTGATCCTGCTGCAGTCGGCCTGGGCCTTCTCCGCGCTCAAGCTGGCCGGCGCCGCCTATCTGATCTGGCTGGGGATCGCCAGCCTCCGTGAGGCGCGCCGCGGCCAGGGGCTGCCGGTGGGGGCGGTGGACGGCGAGCGCCAGCGGGTGCCGGCCTGGCGGCCGCTGCGCGAGGGGCTGCTGTCCAACGTGCTCAATCCCAAGACGGTGGTCTTCTACATGGCCTTCCTGCCGCAGTTCATCGCCCCGGGCGATCCGGCCCTGGCCAAGTCGCTGTGGCTGGCCGGCGTGCACTTCTTGATCGCCAACGTCTGGCAGATCGCCGTGGTGCTGCTGGTCGGCCGTGCCGGCCGCTGGCTGGCGAGCCCCGTGCTCGCGCGCTGGCTCAACGGTCTCACCGGCGGCGTGCTGGTGGCCTTCGGTGCCAAGCTGGCGCTGACCCGGGCGCCAACATAGCGCTGACCCGGGCGCCGACATAGCGCTGACCTTGGCCCGGCCTAGCGCGAGGCGCTGATTCGCCGGTCCGGTATCCGGCCCTGAATCGATAAGGCCCGCCATTCGGCGGGCCTTCTTCTTTTCTACTCTACGGCTGGGGCAGGGCACGAAGGGCAGCGGCGTGCCAGCAGCGAGCGGTCGTAGTCGCCCTGGCGCTCCGCCGGCGTCAGCATCGCCACGCCGCGAGTGTCGCCGCCATTGGCCAGGCTCTCGAAGATCACCCGGTAGGCCATCACCGCCTGCACGTAGCGGCGCGTCTCGCGGAAGGGGATCGACTCGACGAACAGGTCGAACTGCTGCGGGGCGTCGCGCAGCCAGCGGTCGACGCGGCCGGGGCCGGCGTTGTAGGCGGCGGTGGCGGCCAGACGGTTGCCGCGATAGCGGTCCATCATCTCGCCGATGTAGGCGCTGCCGAGGCGGATGTTGACCGAGGGCTCGAGGACGCCATAGCGGCCCGGATCTGCCATGCCGAGCTGGCGGCTGACCTGGCTGGCGGTGCCCGGCATCAGCTGCATCAGGCCGCGGGCGCCGACCGGCGACAGGGCCTCCGGATTGTAGGCGCTCTCGCGCCGGGCGATGCCCATCAGCAGATAGGGGTCGACGTCGTGGCGCCGGCCCCAGTGCAGGAAGTCATCGCGATAGGCCTCGGGGAAGCGCCATTCCAGGGCGTCCCACAGCCGGGCGGCGATGGTGGTCTGGACCAGCCGGGCGGGCCAGTCGCGGCGCGCCGCGTAGTCGGCCATCGCCATGGCCCGGTCGGAGGAGACACGGGCCGCGGCGGCATACCACTCGCTGCTGGCCAGGCCCGGCTCGCCGATGCGCAGCAGCGCCTCGGTGCGCTGGACCGCCGGCATGGCGGCGATGTCCCGGCGGCGGGCCTCGTCGACCGAGGTGTCGGCCCGGTTCAGGGCGTAGGGCTGGCCGAGATGATCGGCGGCGGCGAAGCCGTAGAAGCTGCGCTGCTCGGCGGCACGGGCGTAGGCCGCATTCGCGCCGGCGTCGTCGCCGAGCTGTTCCAGGGCGCGGGCCTGCCAGTACTGCCAGCGGGCATCGCTGGCCTCTTCGGCGGGCAGACGATCGGCCCAGGCCAGCACGTCGGCCCAGTCGCGGTCGGCCAGGGCGACGCGGATGCGCAGCACGGTGAGGTCGGTGTCGTCGAGGCGCGGCAGCACGCCGTCGACCCAGTCGCGGTTGGGCGAGACGTCGCGCACCAGCGAATAGAAGGCCAGATCATGCTCGATCTCGTGACGATGGGCCTCGTCGATGGCCAGCTGTGGCGACAGCCGGCGCCAGGCCGCCAGCGCCGCCTGGGTGTCGGCGCGGGTGTAGTCGTGCATGGCCGCGGCGAACAGCGCCCCGCTACCGCGACAGTCCGGTCCGATGCAGCTCGGCACCCGGGTGATCGCCGATAGATCGTCGTCGAGGCGTTCCAGGGCGGCCCGGGCGCCGGCCCAGTCGTCGCCGAGCTGGCGGCCGAGGTAGCCGACCATGCCGGTCTCGCCGGCCTGCCAGGCCAGGGTGAGACGCTCCCAGACCTGCTCCGGGCCGATCTCGCCGCGGGCGCGCAGGGTGTTGAACAGCGGGTCGCAGGCATCCGGCTGCGAGTGGCCGGCCCGCCACAGCTCGCGGCCGCCCTCGGCGGCGGTGGCCGGATCGCTGCCGAGCAAGGCGGCATAGTAGTGGCACTGGCGCGCGGTGCCGCGGGGCTCGCCATCGGCCACCGCCAGCAGGTCCCGGTAGCGGCCGGCCTCGCCGTAGGCCGAAATGGCCTGACCGCGCATCCAGCTGGCCAGCGGGGAATCGGCGTTGGCGTCGATGAAGGCGTTGACCTCGTTCGGCGAGGTGCCGGGCAGCCGCGCCTTGAGGCGGTGATAGTCGACGTAGCCGGCCAGCGCGTGATCGGCGATGGCGGCCCGGTCGATGGCGGACCAGTCCTTGGCCCGCGCGGCCTGGAGGGCATCGCGCATGGCGCCGTCGCCGGGCTGGGCCTGGCCGGTGGCCGGCAGGCACAGCAGGGCGGCGGTCAGCAGGGGCTTCCAGGGGATGCGGAACGGGGTGTTGGGCATCGTGTCGCCTCTCGAGGGTGCGTGGAGCGGGCTCCCATGGTCGCCCATGGCGCGGCGCTTGAGTAGTGTCGCTCGGGGCCGACGGCTGGCATTCCGCCGACACTCTCCTCATTCTGTAGCGGTGAATCCGACACTCGGCAAGGAGAGCGCTCATGGCCCGCCCCGATGGTTCCCCGCCGCTCACGCGCATCAAGCGCCGCGCCGGCGTCTTCCTGCGCATGCGCCGCGCCCTGCGCTGGTTCCCGCCGATGCTGGCCGACGTGGTGCGCGGACGCTATCGACCGGTGCCCTGGTCGGCGCTGCTGTGGATGCTGGTCGCCCTGGTCTATCTGATCTCGCCGCTGGACCTGATTCCGGACGTGCTGCTGGTGGTGGGGCTGGTCGATGATGCGATGATCGTCGGCTGGCTGCTGACCCGGGTCGACCGTGCACTGGAGGGCTATCGCGCCTGGCGCGAGAACGACGGTTGAAAAACCTTCGCCGGTCCCCATATCGACGGTATCCAAGCAACGGGTGGCCTCGCCACCGCCGAACCGTCGACAAAGGGTCCGCAAGAGATGACCACTGCTACTCGTGAAGAGACCCTCGGCTTCCAGACCGAGGTCAAGCAACTGCTGCACCTGATGATTCACTCCCTGTATTCCAACAGGGAAATCTTCCTGCGCGAGCTGATCTCCAACGCCGCCGACGCCTGCGACAAGCTGCGCTACGCCGCGCTGGACAACGACGCTCTCTACGAGGGCGACAGCGAGCTGCGCATCGAGATCGAGCATGACGCCGAGGCCGGCACCGTGACCGTGCGCGACAACGGCATCGGCATGAATCGTGACGAAGTGATCGAGAACCTCGGCACCATCGCCCGCAGCGGCACCGCCGAGTTCCTCAAGCAGCTCTCCGGCGAGCAGCAGAAGGACGCCCGCCTGATCGGCCAGTTCGGCGTCGGCTTCTATTCCGGCTTCATCGTCGCCGACAAGGTCACCGTGCGTACCCGCAAGGCGGGCACCGACCAGGGCGAGGGCGTCGAGTGGCACTCCCGCGGCGAGGGTGAGTTCAGCGTCGCCGACATCGAGCGCCAGGCCCATGGCACCGAGATCGTGCTGCACCTCAAGGAAGACGCCGGCGAGTTCGCCGACGACTTCCGCTTGCAGAACCTGGTGCGCAAGTACTCCGACCACATCGAAGTGCCGGTGCGCATGCCCAAGACCGAGACCGCCCGCGACGAGGACGGCAACGAGATCGAGGGCAGCGAGACCGTCAGCTGGGAGACCGTGAACGAGGCCACCGCGCTGTGGGTGCGCCCCAAGAGCGAACTTACCGACGACGAGTACAAGGCCTTCTACAAGCACGTGGCCCACGACTTCAGCGATCCGTTGACCTGGAGCCACAACAAGGTCGAGGGCAAGCTCGAGTACACCAGCCTGCTCTACGTGCCGGGCCGCGCCCCGTTCGATCTCTACGAGCGTGACGGCGCCCGCGGCGTGAAGCTCTACGTTCAGCGCGTCTTCATCATGGACGACGCCGAGCAGTTCCTGCCGCTCTACCTGCGCTTCATCAAGGGCGTGCTGGACACCCGCGACCTGTCGTTGAACGTGTCCCGCGAGCTGCTGCAGCAGGACCCGCAGGTCGAGAAGATCAAGAGCGCGCTGACCAAGCGTTCCCTCGACATGCTCAAGAAGCTGGCCAAGGACCCCGAGGCCTACCAGACCTTCTGGAACACCTTCGGCAGCGTGCTCAAGGAAGGCCCGGCGGAGGATCACGCCAACCGCGAGAAGATCGCCGGCCTGCTGCGCTTCTCCAGCACCCACACCGACAGCGCCACCCAGGACCAGTCGCTGGCCGACTACATCGGGCGCATGAAGGAAGGTCAGGAGAAGATCTACTACATCGTCGCCGACGGCTTCAACGCGACCAAGAACAGCCCGCACCTGGAGATCTTCCGCAAGAAGGGCATCGAGGTCCTGCTGCTCCACGACCGCATCGATGAGTGGCTGATGAGCCACCTCACCGAGTTCGAGGGCAAGCCGTTCGTCGACGTGGCCAAGGGCGACCTGGACCTCGGCGAGGTCGAGGACGAGGACGAGAAGAAGGCCCAGGAAGAGACCGCCAAGGCCAAGGAAGAGCTGGTCAAGCGCGTCAAGGAAGCGCTCGGTGATGAGGTCCAGGAGGTCAAGGTGACCCATCGCCTGACCGATTCTCCGGCCTGCGTGGTGCTGCCGGAGCACGAGATGGGCTACCAGATGCGCCGCATCATGGAAGCCGCCGGCCAGCCGCTGCCGGAGGTCAAGCCGATCCTCGAGCTCAACCCCGAGCACGCCCTGGTGGCGCGCCTCGAGAGCGCCGAGGGGGATGGCTTCGCCGATCTGTCGCGGATCCTGCTCGACCAGGCGATCATCGCCGAGGGCGGCCATCTCGACGACCCGGCGGCCTACGTCAAGCGCCTGAACGCGCTGCTCGGCGCCTGATCACGGTGCCATTGTCGTCGCCCTGAAGGGCGGCATGCCGGACGCGCCGATCTCCGCAAGGTGATCGGCGCGTTTCGTTTCGTGCTTTTTTTCCTTTTCCTCTCTTTTTTCCTTCCAGTCTTCCCCGATGCCGTCCACCACGGACATGACCGGAGCGCTCGATGACAGGCGCCGTGGCCTCGCGCCTCGTCGCTTGACCTTGACGTCCACGTCAATTGGATCGACGGATTTTCAAGGACATATCGTTTCCGACAGCGACGCTGTCATGGCCGTCATGCGGGTTGAGATTCCCGCATGCCTAGGCAAGACTGCGGTGTTTCGAAAGTTTCAATAACGCCAAAACGGGAGATCCAACGTGAAGATTGGTGCACCCAAGGAGCATGCCTCCGGGGAGGCGCGTGTTGCGCTGACCCCGGAAAGCGCGCAACAGATCCAGAAGCTGGGACACGAATGCCTGATCGAAGCCGGCGCCGGTGCGGCCGCCGGTTTCGATGACGACGCCTACCGTTCGGTCGGCGTCACCGTCGTCGACGGGGCCGAGGCGCTGTGGAACGCCGCCGAGGTGGTGGTCAAGGTCCGCGAGCCCGTCGAGGATGAGGTCGGCTACCTGGGCAAGGGCAAGACCCTGATCTCGTTCTTCTGGCCCGCCCAGAACGAGCCGCTGCTCGAGCGCTGCCGCGACACCGGCGCCAACGTCATCGCCATGGACATGGTGCCGCGCATCTCGCGGGCTCAGAAGATGGACGCCCTGTCCTCCACGGCCAACATCGCCGGCTATCGCGCGGTGATCGAGGCGGGCAACCAGTTCGGGCGCTTCTTCACCGGTCAGGTGACCGCCGCGGGCAAGGTGCCGCCGGCCAAGGTGCTGATCGTCGGCGCCGGCGTCGCGGGCCTCGCCGCCATCGGTACCGCGACCAGCCTGGGCGCCGTGGTGCGCGCCTTCGACGTGCGCCCCGAGGTGGCCGAGCAGATCGAGTCCATGGGTGCCGAGTTCCTGTTCCTCGACTTCGAGGACAGCCAGGACGGCTCGGGCAGCGGCGGCTATGCGGCGCCCTCCAGCCCCGAGTTCCGCGAGAAGCAGCTGGCGCTGTTCCGCGAGCAGGCCCCGGACGTCGACATCGTCATCACCACCGCGCTGATCCCCGGCCGCCCGGCGCCCAAGCTTTGGCTCGAGGACATGGTCAAGGCCATGAAGCCGGGCTCGGTGATCGTCGACCTGGCCGCCGAGAAGGGCGGCAACTGCGACCTGACCGTGCCCGACGAGCGCATCGTCACCGACAACGGCGTGATCGTGGTCGGGTACACCGACTTCCCGTCGCGCATGGCGACCCAGGCCTCGCTGCTCTACGCCACCAACATCCGCCACATGCTGACCGACCTGACGCCGGAGAAGGATGGCGTCATCCACCATGACATGGATGACGACGTCATCCGTGGGTCCACGGTGGCCTTCGAGGGCGACATCACCTTCCCGCCGCCGCCGCCCAAGGTGCAGGCGATCGCCGCGGCCAAGCCGAAGCCGAAGGAGCCCGAGCCGACGCCGGAGGAGAAGAAGGCCGCCGAACACGCCGCCTTCGTCTCCCAGACCAAGCGTCAGGCGACGCTGCTGGGCGTGGGCGGCGCGCTGATGCTGCTGCTCGGCCAGGTGGCCCCGGCGTCGTTCATGTCGCACTTCATTGTCTTCGCCCTGGCCTGCTTCGTGGGCTTCCAGGTGATCTGGGGCGTCAGCCACTCGCTGCACACCCCGCTGATGGCCGTGACCAACGCCATCTCCGGCATCATCGTGCTCGGCGCGGTGCTGCAGATCGGCTCCGGCAGTGCCCTGGTGAGCCTGCTCGCCGGCATCTCGGTGCTGATCGCCACCATCAACATCGTGGGGGGCTTCCAGGTCACGCGCCGGATGCTCGCCATGTTCCAGAAGTCCTGAGGCCGGAGATCAAGAGATGTTGAGTCAAGGATTCGTATCCGCCGCCTCGATCGCGGCAAGCGTACTGTTCATCCTCTCGCTGGGGGGCTTGAGCAACCAGGAGAAGGCCAAGCGCGCCGTCTGGTACGGCATCATCGGTATGGGCGTGGCCGTCTTCTTCACCGGCCTCGGGCCGGGCATCGGCGGCTACTGGTGGATGCTGCCGATGATGGCCATCGGCGCCGTCATCGGTGCCTACCTGGCGAAGAAGGTCGAGATGACCGAGATGCCGCAGCTGGTGGCGGCCCTGCACAGCTTCGTCGGCCTGGCCGCGGTGTTCGTCGGCCTCAACGCCGACCTGGAGCGCCGCCGCGTACTGGCCAGCCAGCTGGCCGGGGAAGGCACCGAGGGCTTCTCGGCCTTCGCCGCCCTGGTGGCGAAGAAGACCCCGGCGGAGCTCACCTTCCTGCAGATCGAGGTGGTGCTCGGCGTGTTCATCGGCGCGGTGACCTTCACCGGCTCGGTGATCGCCTTCGGCAAGCTGGCCGGCAAGGTCGACGGCAAGCCGAAGCAGCTGCCCGGCGGCCACCTGCTGAACGCCGCCGCCGCGGCCGCCTCCGTGGGGCTGGCGGTGCTCTACCTCAACGGGGCGGGCGTCTGGACCCTGCTGCTGCTGGCCCTGCTGGCGTTCTTCATCGGCTGGCATCTGATCATGGGCATCGGCGGCGCCGACATGCCGGTGGTGGTGTCGATGCTGAACAGCTACTCCGGCTGGGCCGCGGCGGCCATCGGCTTCACGCTGTCCAATGACCTGCTGATCGTCACCGGTGCCCTGGTGGGCTCCTCCGGTGCGATCCTCTCCTACATCATGTGCAAGGCGATGAATCGCAACTTCGTCAACGTGATCCTGGGCGGCTTCGGCGGCAGCCAGGGGCCGGCGGCGGAGATCGAGGGCGAGCAGGTCGCGATCGACACCGCCGGTGTGGCCAGCGCGTTGAACGATGCCGACAGCGTGGTCATCGTGCCGGGCTACGGCATGGCGGTGGCCCAGGCGCAGAACGCGGTCAGCGAGCTGACCCGCAAGCTGCGCAGTGCCGGCAAGGAAGTGCGTTTCGGCATCCACCCGGTCGCCGGCCGCCTGCCGGGGCACATGAACGTGCTGCTGGCCGAGGCCAAGGTGCCCTACGACATCGTGCTCGAGATGGACGAGATCAACGACGATTTTGCCAGCACCGACGTGGTGATCGTCATCGGCTCCAACGACATCGTCAATCCGGCCGCCCAGGAAGACCCCAACAGCCCGATCGCCGGCATGCCGGTGCTGAAGGTCTGGGAAGCCAAGAACGTGTTCGTCTGCAAGCGTGGCCAGGGCACCGGCTACTCCGGCATCGAGAACCCGCTGTTCTTCAAGGAGAACACCCGGATGCTCTACGGCGATGCCCGTTCGAGCATCGACACCCTGGTGCCGCTGATCGATTGATCCGCCCTGCGGGCCGCTCCGGCGGCCCGACACCAGCCGTCAGGACGCCCCCACTGGGGGCGTTTTTCGTTACAATCGCCGGACCATTTCCACTCCCGGGGCGACCATGTCCGACGATCGCAGCAATCCTGATCGCAGCAGCGATGATCGCAGTCAGCGGGTGGCGGTGCTCGGGGGCGGCAGCTTCGGCACCGCGCTCGCCAGCATCGCCGCCGACAACGGCTTCGAGGTGCGCCAGTGGCTGCGCGACCCCGCGCTGGTCGAGCAGATCAACCGCGAGCATCGCAACGGCCGCTACCTGCCCGACTATGCCATCAATCCCGCCGTGAAGGCCTCGAGCGCCTTCGAGGACGTGCTGCCCGGCGCCGGCCTGGTGCTGGTGGCGATTCCGTCCCAGGCCTTCCGTCAGGTGGTGCGTCAGGCGCTGCCCTGGCTGACGCCGTCCCAGATACTGGTCAGCACCACCAAGGGCATCCAGGAAGACGGCTTCAAGCTGATGAGCCAGCTGCTCGAGGAGGAGACCGGCTTCGCGCACATCGGCGTGCTCTCCGGCCCCAACCTGGCCACCGAGGTCGCCGAGCGCCAGCTCACCGCCACGGTGATTGCCAGCGACGACCCGCTGACCCGCACCCGGGTGCAGACGGCGCTGGGCTGTGACTATTTCCGCGTCTATGCCAGCAACGACCGCTACGGCGTCGAGCTGGGCGGGGCGCTCAAGAACGTCTATGCCATCGCCGCCGGAATGGCCGCGGCGCTGGGCATGGGCGAGAACACCCGCAGCATGCTGATGACCCGGGCGCTGGCCGAGATGAGCCGCTTCGCCGTGTCCCAGGGCGCCAATCCCATGACCTTCCTCGGCCTGGCCGGGGTCGGAGACCTGATCGTCACCTGCTCGTCGAGCCGTTCGCGCAACTACCGGGTCGGCTTCGCGCTGGGCGAGGGGCGCACCCTCGACGAGGCCGTCGAGGCACTGGGCCAGGTCGCCGAAGGCGTCAATACCGTGCGCCTGGTGCGCGACAAGTCCCGCGAGGAGGGCGTCTACATGCCGATCGCCGAGGGGCTCTATCAGGTGCTGTTCGAGGGCGTGCCCGCGCGTGAGATGGCGCGTCTGCTGATGCGTGGCGAACAGAGCAGCGACGTGGAGTTCGTGCTCTCGCGCGAGAACGTCCAGCAGGACCATCGCGACACCGGAGGCCCGCATGGCTGAACCGTTGTTGATCATGCGCCATGGCGAAGCGGGGCCGGGCAGCCCCGATGCGGCCCGCGAGCTGACCGTCCGCGGCCAGGAAGAGGCCGCGGGCATGGGCGCCTGGTTGGCGGGGCGAACGGATCTCGACCTCGCGCGCCTGCGGCTGGTGGCGAGCCCCTATCGCCGCGCCCAGCAGACCGCGGAGCGCGTGGGCGAGGCTCTCGGCGTGCCGGCGGAGACGCTGCCCTGCATCACCCCGGACGATCCGCCCCAGGCCGTGGTCGACTGGCTGCTCGAGCAGGACGACGACCGCCCGCTGCTGCTGGTCAGCCATATGCCGCTGGTCGGCGCGCTCACGGGGCTGCTGGTCGAGGGGCGCGGCGATCGCGGTCTCGGCTTTCCCACCGCCGCCGTCGCAGAGCTCGACGCCGAGGTGCGGGCCGCCGGCTGCGCGCGACTGGCCCGTTTCACGTCACCCGCCGACATCGCTTGAGTGAAGGAAGGGCTGAAACCATGAGCTATATCGTCAACAACCGCATCCATGTGAATCCGGGCTTCGAGGACGCGTTCGAGGCGCGCTTCCGGGCCCGCGCCGGGGAGATCGACAAGCAGCCGGGATTCGTCGCCATGCGCGTGCTGCGCCCTCAGGGCAACCAGGCCCCCTACGTGGTGGAGACCGAGTGGGAAAGCCAGGAGGCCTTCCGTGCCTGGGTCGGCAGCGACGACTTCAAGCGCGCCCACGCCAATCCGCTGCCGGCGGAGGCCACCGCCGAGGGCGGCGGCATCGAGCAGTTCGCGGTGGTCGAAGGCACCGTGGCCGGCGGCTATCGCTGATCCGCGATGCCTGCCATGCCAGCATCACGACGGCGCCCCAGGGGCGCCGTCGTCGTCTCGGGCGGCCGCCTCGGCTAGATCAGTCCGGCCAGCCTCAGCACGAAGACGCCTAGGGTCACGGTCACGCTGGCCATCAGCGTGGTCATGGCGATGATGTTGGCGGTCAGGGTCTCGTCGTTGCCCATGGCCTTGGCCATCACGAAGGCCGCCGCCGCCGTGGGACTGGCGAAGAACAGGAACATCACGCCCAGTGCCGGCCCGGTGAAGCCCGCCGCCACCGCCAGCAGCGTCGCCACGGCGGGCACGGCCACCATCTTGGCCAGGCTGGCGCTGACGGTGGTGCGATAGCCCTTCCTGAGGGCGCGGGTGGAGAGGGTGGCGCCGATGCAGATGAGGGCCAGGGGCAGGGTCAACGAGGCGAAGTAGTCGCCGGTGGTGGTCAGCCAGTCGGGCAGCGGCACCTCGAAGATGGCGAAGGGCGTGGCGGCAAGCACGGCCAGGATCAGCGGGTTGGTCACGATGTGGCGCACGATATGGGCCCAGTCGACGCCTCGTCCTCCCGTTTCGCGGGGCTGGTAGGTGGCCAGCACGATGACCGAGAGCACGTTGTAGCTGAGAATCACCACGCCGAGCAGCAGCCCCGCCAGCGAGATGCCGGCATCGCCGTACATGCCGGCGGCCAGGGCCAGCCCCACGATGCCGCAGTTGCCGCGGAACGCGCCCTGAACATAGACTCCGCGCAGCGGGCGCCGCACCCGCAGCAGGGCCCAGCCCCAGGCCGCGGCGAAGCTCAGCAGGGTGGCCAGGGTGAAGAACGCCAGCATCCAGGGGTCGAGCGTCGCCTCCAGATCGGTCCCGGCCAGGCCGAAAAACAGCAGGGTCGGCAGGGTGCCCCGAAAGACCAGCTTCGATGCCGTGTCGACGAAGGCCTGATCGATCCAGCGAAGACGCTTCAGCCCGATGCCGATGAAGACCATGGCGAAGACTGGCAGGGTGATGTTCAGCGTCGAGAGGAAGATATCGATCAGGGGCATGAGGCGTCCGGGGGTGGCGGCGGTTGTTAAACTAAAGTCGTATATGGTGTCGCCAAATCGATGTGTTGGCTAATAATTTCCCGCTATTGAATGCATGTCTCATGACGCACGTTCAAGTCTCATTGCCCGAAACGGCGCCGGCAGGGCGCTTGCACTTTAGTCTCGACTCATGCCGACTGACTTGCCCTACCATTAGGAGGCTCGATAGTTTTCTATTTTGTGTGATGTATGACATGAGCCCTGTGCCTCGTGTCGCCATGAGCCGGACGCAAGGAGGCATCGGCGACCGTCAGCCTGCCACCCCGGCGGCCTTCCTGGCCGTGCCTGGATGAGGTGCCCGGATGCGCCAAGCGTTCCGTCGATCGACAATGTGGTGGAGCCCGCAGTGATGAAAACGCAAAACCTGGTGGTCGTGCACGAGCTGTATCCGGCGCTCGTCGAGGCCCTCTCCGACGCGTTCAATCTGACGCATTTCACGAGGCTGGTCGACGATCAGGACCGCGCCGCCTTCGAGGAGGCCATGGCCCAGGCCGATGCCTATCTGGGGTCGAACGTGGCGTTCACCGAGGCACTGCTGGACAAGGCGCCCCGCCTCAGGGTGGTGGCCAGCGTTTCGGTCGGTGTCGACAGCTACCCGATCGAGGCCATGCGCGAGCGTGGCATCGTGCTGACCAACACGCCGGACGTGCTGACCGAATCCACGGCCGATACCGGTTTCCTGCTGCTGATGATGGCGGCGCGTCGCGCCGGCGAGATGCTGCGCAAGGTTCGCGGTCATGAATGGACGGCCTCGCTCTCGCGCGAGGACTTCGGCGTCGACGTCCACGGCAAGACCCTGGGCATCGTGGGCCTGGGACGCATCGGGCAGGCGGTGGCACGGCGCGGCCACGACGGCTTCGGCATGTCGGTGAACTATACCAACCGCTCGGCCAAGCCGGAGGTGGAAGACGCGCTCGAGGCCCGTCGTGTCGATCTCGAGACCCTGTTCCGCGAGTCCGACTTCATCTGCGTGACCGTCCCCCTGTCGGCAGAGACCGAAGGGCTGATCGGACGCGAGCACTTCGCGCTGACCCGGCCGCATGCCGTCTTCGTCAACATCTCCCGCGGCAAGGTGGTGCGCGAGGATGAGCTCGTCGCCTGCCTGCAGGACGGTACCCTCCACTGTGCGGGACTGGACGTGTACGAGCGGGAGCCGCTGTCCACGGCGTCGCCCCTGATGACGCTCGACAATGCCGTGTGCCTGCCTCACATCGGTTCCTCGACCTTCCAGACGCGTAATGCCATGTGCGATCTGGCGGTGGACAACGTCAAGCGGGTGCTGGCCGGCGAGGGAGCGATCACCGCCGTTTGAGCAAGACGATGCGTGGCGCTGTTTTTTCTACTGCCGGGCAGACCGATCTTCGGTCTGCCCGTTTTTCTTAGGGGAGCCTTTCCCGGCGTGAGGGTCGGCATCAGGCGGCTCGAGGGGCGCTGGTGCGATGCTGCAGGTGATGCGACTTTAGTCTATACACGACTTTGGGCTTATTGCCAGGCCGGCGCAGGGTGACTAATTTCTCACTTTGTATGATGTATGACATGAGGAACCCGCCTCCTCGTGTTATCCCGAGGCTGACAAGAGGACGATCTGGTGACCTTTACCCGCGAAGATGTCAAACAAGCGATCAGCGATGGACTGCTGTCCTTCCCGATCACCGATTTCGACGCCGAAGGGCGTTTCGATGCCGAGAGCTATCGGCAGCGTCTGGAGTGGTTCATCAGCCACGAGATCTCGGCGGTGTTCGTCGCCGGCGGCACCGGGGAGTTCTTCAACCTGTCCCAGGACGAGTTCCGCGAGATCGTGCGTCTGGCGGTGAAGGTCGTCGACGGCAAGCTCCCGGTCATCGCCAGCGCCGGTCTGAGCGTGGCCACCGGCAGCGCCTTCGCGAAGATCGCCGAGGAAGAGGGCGCCGACGGCATCCTGCTGATGCCGCCGTACCTGACCGAGTGCCCCCAGGACGGTCTGGTGGAGTACGCGCGCCAGATCTGTGACTCGACCTCCATCAGCGTCATCTACTACAACCGTGCCAACGGCATCATGAAGCCGGACGCGGTGAAGCGCCTGGCCGATGCCTGCCCCAACCTGATCGGCTTGAAGGATGGCAAGGGCGACATGCAGGCCCTCAACCGGATCATCCGCACCGTGGGCGACCGGCTGGCCTACGTGGGTGGCGTGCCCACCGCCGAGATCATGGCCGAGGCCTACCTGGCCGTGGGCGTGAACACTTACTCCAGCGCGGTGTTCAACTTCGTGCCCGACATGGCGGTGACCTTCTACAAGGCGCTGCGGGCCGGCGACAGCGACACCGTGCGGCGCATTTCCCGCGACTTCTTCCTGCCTTTCGTCGATCTGCGCGACCAGAAGTCCGGCTATGCGGTCAGCCTGATCAAGGCCGGTGCCGAGATCATTGGGCGTCCCGCCGGCAGCGTTCGCGCGCCGCTCGAGATGCCGAATGCCGAGGAACGGGAACGACTGGCTACGCTGGTCGAGACCGCCAAGGGCTACTAAGAGCAAGAGCCCGAACTTCACCCACTCTCAACAATGACAGCGAAGAGGTGAAACATGAGCATGCCCAGCATCTGCAAGACACTCGGAACCTCCGTCCTGATGGCCGGCATGGCGTTCGGCAGTGCCGCCGCCATGGCCGCCGACGGTCCGCTGCGCGGCAATGTGCGCGTGGTGATCGGCTCGACCTCCACGGGCGGTGATACTTACCAGAACTCCAGCATCGTCGCCGATGCCCTGGCCGAGCACCTCGACATCAACATGAAGGTGGATGCCGTCGGTGCGAGCTCGGCTTTCCGCTTTCTGGATCGCGATGCGCGCGGCAACACCCTGATGATCTTCCACGATCAGTCCTACCTCGGAAACCTGTACGGCGTTCAGGGGTACGACGACATCTTCGAGAAGTACACCATCGGGCCGACCGTCGCCATCAACCCGGGCAATGCCTACCTGGTGCCCAAGGACTCGCCCTACGAGACCCTGGACGACGTGATCGCGGCGGTCGGTAACGGTGAGGAAGTGCGTGTCGCCATCCAGCCCGGCGGCGTCTCGGAAATCGGCTTCAGCGCCCTGAAGAATGCCATCGCCATCGAGCATCCGGGCATGGAAGACAACCTGGTGGCCGTCAACACCGGCTCTCAGGCCGACAAGAACCAGCAGCTCTTCGATGACCAGGCCGACATGATCAATGGCACCGTGCAGGCCAACGAGCAGTACACGCGCCTGCCGGAAGACGACCAGAAGGCCATGCGCTTCCTGTGGCTGACCGCGCGTCAGGGCACCATCGAACAGGCGCCGGAAGACGGTCTCGGCCAGACCACTCGCGAGCAGCTGCTGCAGTACGTCGAGCCCAATGTGTCCGTGCCGATGGGCAACGGCAACAACTTCACCTTCGATAAGGAATTCTTCTTCCTTTACAACAAGGACATGGATCAGGCCATCGTCGACCAGATCGACCAGGCGCTCGCCGAGATCTATGCCGAAGGTGAGATCCAGGAGACCCAGAAGAACTCCTTCTTCATTCCCAACTTCAAGCCGTCCGACGAAGCCGCCCAGTATCTGGAGACCAAGATGTCCGTCTACGAGGACATCATCACCAACATCCAGTAAGGCAGGGTCGCCGGCGGGGAAGCCCGCCGGCGCTCGCGGCTGCTGCTTCATTCCCATAACGATCGAAAGGCCGCCTGACGAGAGCCTTCACCGGAGCCGCCATGGAATCAGGACTGTCATCCCTGCTGAGTGTCTCGATCGACTTCGAGACCTCCCATCTGTTCTTCCCCCATATCATTCACTGGGTGATGGGCATCCTCTTCGCCCTGGTCCTGGTGCTCAACGTCGTGCCTTTCCTCGCCGCCGTCAGGCGAGGTGACAGGACGCTGCCGATCCTCGGCGAGTCCATGGACAAGTTCCGCTTCTTCGGCACCCTGGCGCTGATCTCCGCCTATTTCTATCTGATGGCGGTGGTCGGCAACGTCTTCCCCTATACGGGCTACGGCTTTTTGTTCGTGTCGATGCCTTTTCTCTTCCTGATGTCGCTGATGTACATGCACACCAGGACCCGGCGCAAGGTCCTCACGGCCGGCATCAACGCGCTCGTGGCACCGACGCTGGCGTGGTTCATCCTCGCCAAGCTGTTCCAGATCACCCTGCCGTAGCGGAGTCCTTCCCATGCTCGATATCCTGTCGCTACTCGATATCACCTTCTTCCTGCTGGCGGCCCTGGGGGCCCTGGTCGGCATCGTCTTCGGTGCCATCCCCGGGATGACCGCGACCATGGCCGTGGCGGTGTGTCTGCCGCTTACCTACGCGCTCGGGCTCAACCACGGCCTGGCGCTGCTGCTGGGCCTCTATGTGGGCGGCATCTCCGGCGGCATGGTGCCGGCCGTGCTGCTCAACATTCCCGGCACGCCGTCGTCCATCACCACCACCTTCGACGGCTTCCCCATGGCCCAGAAGGGTGAGGGCGAACGCGCCCTGCGGGTCTGCGTGGTGGCCTCGCTGGTCGGCGGACTCATCAGCGCCGCCGTGCTGTTCCTGTTCGCGCCGCTGCTGGCCGAGTTCTCGATCAAGTTCTCCTACGTCGAGAAGTTCCTGATCATCCTGCTGGCGCTGACCGTCATCGCCTCCATGTCGCGCAACATGCTGGTGGGCATCTTCAGCGGCGTGCTGGGCATCTGGCTGAGCCTGATCGGTACCTACAGCATTTCCGACGGCGGCAACGGCCATACCCGTCTGATGTTCGACTTCCTCGAGCCCTACCTCTTCGAGGGCTTCTCCCTGCTGCCGGTGCTGATCGGCATCTTCGGCATCGCCACCATCCTTCTCGAGGCGGAGGAGGGCATCAAGGGCGGCCTGGGCGGCAAGCACGTCAAGTTCGGCAAGGGCGGCGGTTTCTCCTTCGGCATCTTCAGGGGCCGGCTGACCAACCTGGTGCGTTCCTCCTTCATCGGGACCTTCGTCGGCATGCTGCCGGGCGTCGGCGGCAGCGCCGCCTCGGTGCTGGCCTACACCCAGGAGAAGAACCTCTCGCGCGACTCCGACGAGATGGGCAAGGGCGCTCCCCAGGGGCTGATCGCTTCCGAGTCGGCCAACAACGCCCTGACCGGCGGTGCGCTGATCCCCCTGCTGTCGCTGGGCATTCCGGGAGATTCCACCACGGCGGTGTTGATCGGCGCCTTCACGCTCCAGGGCATCCAGGTCGGGCCGCTGTTCATCCCGGAGAACGCCGACACCTGGTACGTGATGATGACCGCCCTGGTGTTCGCCAACATCGTGATGTTCTTCCTGATGTTCTATGCCATCAAGCACATCGCCAAGGTGGTGCTGGTGCCCAAGTACATCCTCTACCCGATCATCGTGATGATGTGCGTGGTCGGTGCCTATGCGATCAACTACGGCATCATGTTCGACGTCTGGACCCTGCTGATCTTCGGCGTGCTGGGCTACCTGATCCAGAAGGTCGGCCTCGAGGTCGCCCCGCTGATCATCGGCTTCATCCTCGGTGGCCAGGCGGAGATCTACTTCGTTAAGAGCCTGGAATCGGCCGGTAGCTACGGCATCTTCTTCACCAAGAGCCCGATCGCCGTGGTGCTGTGGGGATTGATCGCCGCCTCCGTGGCCTTCTCGGTGATCATGAGCCTGAAGAGTCGCGCCCACCGCCGCATGGAGAGCCCCCAATGAGTGCCACGCAGACGTCGGACGGCCGCATGACATCATCGACGAACGCTCCCCGCGTGATTCGTGTCCATCCCGGTGACAACGTGGCGGTCGTCGTCCGCCAGGGCGGGCTGGCGGACGGGGATCGCATCGAGGGCGGTATCGTGCTCTGCCAGCCGGTGCCACAGGGCCACAAGGTCGCGCTGGTGGCGCTGTCGGAGGGCGACGCCGTGATCCGCTACGGCGAGGTCATCGGTACCGCCGCCGTAGGGATTCCCCAGGGCGGTCACGTCAACGAGACCAACCTGCACATGCCCACGCCGCCGGCCCTGGAAGACCTGCCGCTCGCGACGCGCCCTGCGCCCGAGACGCCGCCGCTCGAGGGCTATACCTTCGAGGGCTTCCGCAATGCCGACGGCAGCGTCGGCACCAAGAACGTGCTCGGCATCACCACCAGCGTGCAGTGCGTGGCCGGCACCGTCGATCACGTGGTCCAGCGCATCAAGCGCGAGCTGCTGCCGCGCTTCCCCAACGTCGACGACGTGGTGGGGCTCAACCACAGCTACGGCTGCGGCGTGGCGATCAACGCGCCGGCCGCGGTGGTGCCGATCCGCACCCTCAAGAACCTGGCCCGGAACCCGAACTTCGGCAACGAGGTGATGGTCATCGGGCTCGGCTGCGAGAAGCTGCAGCCCTCGACCCTGGTCGATGATCGCCCGGTAAAGCTCTATGAGAACACCGCGGCGGCCGACCCGGAGGCCAACGTCCTCAGCCTGCAGGACGAGTCCTTCGAGGGTTTCGGCGAGATGATCGAGGGCATCATGGCGATGGCCGAACGTCATCTCGAGCGCCTCGATCGTCGCCGCCGCGAGACCTGCCCGGCCTCCGAGCTGGTGGTCGGCATGCAGTGCGGCGGCAGCGATGCCTTCTCCGGGCTGACCGCCAACCCCGCAGTGGGCTTCGCCACCGACCTGATCGTGCGCGCCGGGGGCAGCGTGATGTTCTCCGAGGTCACTGAGGTCCGCGACGCCATCCATCTGCTCACGCCGAGGGCCGTGGATCCCGAGGTCGGTCAGGCGCTGATCGACCAGATGGCCTGGTACGACGACTACCTGTCCCAGGGCCAGGCGGATCGCAGTGCCAACACCTCGCCGGGCAACAAGAAGGGCGGGCTCTCCAACATCGTCGAGAAGGCCCTGGGGTCGGTGATCAAGTCCGGCGACTCGTCGATCGTCGACGTCATCGGTCCTGGCGAACGGGTGCGCAGGCGCGGCCTGACCTTCGCCGCGACCCCGGCCAGCGACTTCATCTGCGGCACCCTGCAGGCCGCCGCGGGCATGAACCTGCAGGTCTTCACCACCGGCCGCGGCACGCCCTACAACCTGCCGATGACGCCCGTCATCAAGGTCGCCAGCAATTCCACCCTGGGACAGCGCTGGCACGACCTGATCGATCTCGACGCCGGGCGCATCGCCACCGGCGACGCCACCATCGAGGAGATGGGCTGGGAGCTGTTCCACCTGATCCTCGACGTGGCCAGCGGCCGCCGCCGGGTCGCCGCCGACCGGCTGGGCCTTTACAACGACCTGGTGCTGTTCAATCCCGCGCCGGTGACCTGACCGTCTGATGGTTATTTCGACCGTTACAAGAAGAGGCAATGCCATGTTTCCCAAGATCACCAAGATGAACATCGTGCCGGTCGCCGGCGAAGACGGTTTCCTGCTCAACCTGAGCGGCGGCCATGCGCCCTGGTTCATCCGCTGCGTGCTGGTGCTGGAGGACGAGTCCGGCAACCGCGGCGTGGGCGAGATTCCCACCAGCGAGGGCATCCAGAAGGGCCTGGACAAGTGCCGCGGCCTGGTCGAAGGCGCGCGCGTCAACGAGGTCAAGCAGGTGCTCAGCCGCTGCCGTGACCTGCTGGCTCAAGGCGGCCCCGAGGAGCGCGGTCGCCAGACCTTCGACCTGCGCGTGGCCGTACACGTCATCACCGCCATCGAGTCGGCGCTGTTCGATCTCTTCGGCCAGGCGCTGGGCATGCCGGTCGCCGACCTGCTGGGCCAGTACGGTCGCCAGCGCGACGAGGTCGAGGCCCTGGGCTACCTGTTCCTGCTCGGCGACCCGGACAAGACCGACCTGCCGTACCCGCGCGTGACCGACCCGGTCGATGCCTGGGACGAGGTCCGCTATCGCGAGGCCATGACGCCGGATGCCATCGCCAACCTGGCCAAGGCCGCCTACGACCGCTACGGCTTCAGGGACTTCAAGCTCAAGGGCGGCGTGCTGCGCGGCGAGGAAGAAGCCGACTGCATCCGTGCGCTGCACGAGGCCTTCCCCGAGGCGCGCCTGACCCTGGACCCCAACGGGGCCTGGAAGCTGGACGAGGCGGTGCGCGTGCTGGAGCCGATCAAGCACCTGCTCAGCTACGCCGAGGATCCCTGCGGCCAGGAAGGCGGCTTCTCCGGCCGCGAGACCATGGCGGAGTTCAAGAAGCGCACCGGGCTGCCCACCGCCACCAACATGATCGCCACCGACTACAAGCAGCTGCAGCTGGCCGTGCAGCTCAACTCGGTCGACATCCCGCTGGCCGACTGCCACTTCTGGACCATGCAGGGCGCCGTGGCCGTGGGTGAGCTGTGCAACGAGTGGGGCATGACCTGGGGCTCGCACAGCAACAACCACTTCGACATCTCCCTGGCGATGATGACCCACGTGGCCGCTGCCTGCCCGGGCGAGATCACCGCCATCGACACCCACTGGATCTGGCAGGACGGCCAGCGTATCACCAAGGATCCGCTCCAGATCCGCGACGGCAAGCTGAGCGTGCCGAAGGCACCGGGCCTCGGCATCGAGCTGGACGACGACAAGCTCATGGAAGCCCACGAGAAGTACAAGCGCCTCGACGTCACCCAGCGCAACGACGCCATGGCGATGCAGTACCTGATCAAGGGCTGGGAATTCGATCCCAAGCGTCCGGCCCTGGTGCGCTGAGGCGCGAGCGTCGACGAGAGCCGGCGGCAAGCGGCTCGATGGTATGGCATGTCGATTTAGCATGCTAACGTTTTATACTGCTAGACGGCGTGGCGACGGATGTCGCCCCGTCTGACCCGAACGGCGCCGATCCGGCGCCCTACGACAGGAGAAGCCGCATGACCCTGGAAGGCAAGCAACTGATCGGCCAGCAGGCCGTGCTCAGCGACGGCAAGGCGATCCAGGCCGTCGATCCCGCCACCGGCGAGACCCTGTCCCCGGTCTATCCCGGGGGTGGCCAGGCCGAGGTCGAGCGCGCCTGCGAGCTGGCCTGGGCCGCCTTCGATGCCTACCGCGAGACCGGCCTCGAGGCCCGCGCCGCGTTCCTCGAGACCGTGGCCGACGAGATCGAGGCCATCGGCGATGAGCTGATCACTCGCGCCATGGCCGAGTCCGGCCTGCCGCGGGCCCGCCTGGAAGGCGAGCGCGGCCGCACCTGCGGCCAGCTGCGCCTGTTCGCCAAGGTCGTGCGCGCCGGCGAGTGGCTCGACGTGCGCCTCGATCCGGCGCTGCCGGAGCGTCAGCCGATGCCCCGCGTCGACCTGCGCCAGCGCCACATCGCCCTGGGTCCGGTGGCCGTGTTCGGCGCCTCCAACTTCCCGCTGGCGTTCTCCGTGGCCGGCGGCGACACCGCCTCGGCGCTGGCCGCCGGCTGCCCGGTGGTGGTCAAGGCCCACTCCGCCCACCCCGGCACCTCCGAGCTGGTCGGCCGCGCCGTGCAGCGCGCCGTGGCCAAATGCGAGCTGCCCGAGGGCGTGTTCTCGCTGCTCTACGGCTCCGGCCGCGAGGTCGGCCAGGCACTGGTGCGCGACGCGCGCATCAAGGCCGTGGGCTTCACCGGCTCCCGCGGCGGCGGCACCGCGCTGATGCAGGCCGCCCAGGAGCGCCCCGAGCCGATCCCGGTCTACGCCGAGATGAGCTCCATCAACCCGGTGTTCCTGCTGCCGGAAGCGCTCCAGGCGCGTGGCCAGGCGCTGGGCGAGGCCTTCGTCGGCTCGCTGAACATGGGCGCCGGCCAGTTCTGCACCAATCCCGGCCTGGTGATCGCCGTCAAGGGCGAGGCGCTGGATGCCTTCGTGGCGTCCGCCGCCGAGGCGGTGAAGGGCTCCGCGGCCCAGACCATGCTGACCCCGGGCATCCATGACGCCTACGTGCAGGGCGTCGACGGCCTGGTCGCCAGCAGCAAGGCCCGCGAGATCGCCCGCGGCAACGCCGGCGAGGGCCCCAACGCCTGCCAGACCGGGCTGTTCGTGGCCTCCGCCGAGGACTTCATGAGCGACGAAGCGCTGCAGGCCGAGGTCTTCGGCGCCACCTCGCTGGTGGTCGAGTGCGCCGACCTGGACGAGGTCAAGCGCGTGGCCGAATCGCTGGAAGGCCAGCTCACCGCCACCCTGCAGATGGACGACGCCGACCTGGACGCGGCCCGCGCGCTGCTGCCGACCCTCGAGCGTCGCGCCGGCCGGGTGATGGCCAACGGCTGGCCCACCGGCGTCGAGGTGTGCCACGCCATGGTCCACGGCGGCCCGTACCCGGCCACCTCCGACGCCCGCACCACCTCGGTGGGCAGCGCGGCGATCCATCGCTTCCTGCGCCCGGTGTGCTACCAGAACCTGCCCCAGGGCCTGCTGCCCGAGGCGATCCAGGACGGCAACCCGGCCGGCGTCAGCCGCCTGGTCGACGGCCAGCGCGAGGCCTGAGTCGCATCACTCTGATTGGCAAGCAGTAGTTTCTTGGCGGCCCTCGGGCCGCCTTTTTTGTAGGCCGGTGCCGTACCGCTGACTGACATGAGGCCCAGATACAGAGGGTCAGACGAGCCCGAGAGCCTTTAGCGCGAAGACGCCCGTGCTGATGGTGAAGAGGCTGATCAGGGTGCTGACCACGATGATGCTGGCGGCCAGCTCCGCATTGGCGCCGGCGCCACGGGCCATGACGTAGGCCACGGCGGCACTGGGGCTGCCCAGGAACAGGAAGAGGATGCCGAGTTCGGGGCCACGAAAGCCCATCGGCAGGGCCAGCAGGACGCCGAGAGCCGGCATCAGCAGGACCTTCCACAGGCTGGCTTCGAGGGACAGTGCGCTGCTCTGCTTGATGGCGGACACGCTGAGGCCGCCGCCGATGCAGATCAGCGCCAACGGCAGCGACAGTGAGGCCAGGTAGTCGCCCGAGGTCATCAGCCAGGCCGGCAGTTCCACACGCATATAGGTGAGGGGGAGTGCTGCCAGGATGCCGAGGATGAGGGGGTTGGTGGCGACATCCTTGAGAATGGCGAGCGGATGCGAGCTGATGGTGGGGCTGTAGACCGCCAGCACGATCGCGGACAGCACCAGATTGAGCACGATGATGGCGCCGGCCATGAGGCCGCCGAGGGACAGGCCGAGATCGCCGTACATGCTCGCCGCCAGCGCCAGGCCGACGATGCCGCAGTTGCCGCGGAAGGCGCCCTGGACGAAGACGCCACGGTCCTCGTGCCGGCAGCGGGGGAGTGCCCATAGCCATATCAGCCCAAAGGCCAGGGTCGAGATGCCCAGGTAAAAGCCGACCAGTTCGAGGTTGAGCGTGCGGCCCGGCTCCGCGCGCAGGATGCTCAGGAACAATAGCGTCGGCATGGTGGCCTTGAACACCAGGCTCGAGGCGGTATTCACGAAGGCCTGATCGATCCAGCCCAGGCGTTTCAGGAGTGCGCCGATGAACACCATGGCGAAAACGGGGAGGCTGACTTCCAGTGTCCCGTGTAGAACGTCGCCCATCTTGCTGTTTCCTCCCTGTTTGCTTTTGATACGCCGGCCAGAGCTTTGCGGGCGTTATTTATGTGTCTTATTTGTATGATGTATTACATAAGAAGGGGCGGCAAGTGTCTGATCGATTGAGGATCATGTTCGAATCGTCAGAGAAGGATGCTGTTTTGCGTCGTTTCGGAGTCGAAGCTGTCTTTTAGCACTTTGGTATAAATGACCTTGGAAACGCTTGTCAGTCATATGCGCCCCGACTAGCTTGTCATTCATATTATGTATTACTTGGAGTGTTTCCCTCTCGGTTTCGTGAAGAATCGTAATAAAAAGGGCCTCTTTAAACTTGATGAATCAAGCCGGTATCTCGGCGTTGTCATCGGTGAATGTCGTCGGGAGAGGCCGCTTCGCCACACCCTGAGTGGAATCCTCAATGGCCAGATGGCTTCCTGCCCAGTGCCCTCGGCATTGGGTTCGATCACCGGCGCATGGCGCATGTTTCTGACGGCGCATCTTGCTGGAGGGGATCTGTCAGGAAGCAACAGAACAGCCGATGAAGCTGTTGCATGTCGTCCGGCGACGGCAAGACAAAAAACCACAATACGCTATCTCATCCTGCACTCGAGGAGTTTGCCATGCTGACCAACAAGATCATCAAGACCAGCAGAACCCTGAAAGTGTTCGCCCTGGCCGGCATCGCGTCGGCCGTCTCGATGTCGGTACAGGCCGAGCAGTGGCGCGGTTGGAACATCCATCCGCCGTCCTATCCGAACAGCATGGCGCTGGAGAGCTTCGCCGAGGAGGTGGCGGAGAACACCGATGGCAGGATCGAGCCCAAGGTGTACCACAATGGCGTACTGGGCGCTCAGCCCGATGCCATCGAGCAGACCCGCAACGGGGCCCTGAATTTCGCCAACTTCAACATGGGCCCGATGGGGCCGATCGTGCCGGCGACGAACATCCTCTCGCTGCCGTTCATCTTCCAGAGCCCGGATGACATGTATCGGGTGATGGACGGGGACATCGGCGAACGCTTCGCCGAGGCGCTGGAAGAGAAGAACCTGGTGGCTCTCTCCTGGTTCGGCTCGGGGGCGCGCAGCCTCTACAACACCGATCATCCGGTGACAACGCCCGGGGACGTCGAGGGGCTCAAGGTCCGAGTCATGAACAATGACCTCTACGTGCAGATGATCGATGAACTGGGTGGCAACGCCACGCCGGTGGCCTACAGCGAGGTCTATCAGTCGCTCAAGACCGGTGTCATCGACGGCGCCGAGAACAACTACCCCTCCTTCGAGTCCAGCGGCCACTACGAGGTGGCGAAGTATTATTCCCTCACCGAGCACCTGATCCTGCCGGAATGCCTGTGCGTGGCGAAGTCGAGCTGGGACGAGCTGTCCGAGCAGGATCAGGGCATCGTGCGTGAAGCGGCGCAGAACGCGGCCGTGGAGCAGCGTCGGCTGTGGGAAGAGCGGGCCGAGACCAGCCGCCAGCGGGTGCTCGATGACGGCGTGGAGATCAACGAGGTGACGGACAAGTCGGCGTTCCAGGCCGAGATGCAGCCGATCTACGACGACTTCGTCGCCTCGCATCCCGACCTCGAGGCGCTGGTCGAGGATGTTCAGGCCGCCCAGGAATGATCCTGTCCTCTCCCACGAGGGCCCCGGCGTCAGGCCGGGGCTCCCCGAAAGGATCCGACAACGTGAGCGCTTACTCTGATCACACGCAGGAAGCCGGGGAGGACGGCGGTGCTCGTTCGGTGATCGATGTGGGGCTGGACGGTATCGCCCACGCCTGCATCGTCGTGTCGGGCGTGCTGCTGGTCTTTCTGATCGCGTCCTTCGGCTGGCTGGTCTTCGGCCGCTACGTGCTCAACGACACGCCGACCTGGGTGGAGCAGTCGTCGCTGCTGATCGTGGTCTACGTGACCTGCCTGGGGGCCGCCGCCGGGGTGCGCAACAAGAGCCACCTCAGCATCGAGTTCATTCGCGACGGGCTGCCGGCCCTGCCTCGTGCGCTGATGTGCCATGTGGCCGATCTCTTCGTGGCTCTGTTCGGGGTCTTCATGGCCTGGCAGGGCGGGATCATGGTGCTGGACAACCTCCAGCGGCCGATCCCGATGATCGGGCTCTCCGAGAGCTGGCGTGCGCTGCCGCTGGTCATCAGCGGTGGGCTGATGATGCTGTTCGCCGCCGTCAACATCGTCCAGCGCCTCGTCGCGCCTACCGGGAGGTGATCCATGGGACTCGCGATTCTCTTCGGCGTCTTCTTTCTGGGGCTGATCGCCGGCGCGCCGGTGGCCTTCGCCGTGGGCCTGGCGTCGATCGTCACCTTTCTCTATGAAGGCTTCCCTCTGTTCGTCGGCTTCCAGCGCATTCTCTCCGGCATCTCGGTGTTCTCGCTGCTGGCGATTCCCTTCTTCATCTTCGCCGGCGAGCTGATGCTTCATGGCGGCATCTCCAACCGGCTGGTACGGCTGGCCTCGGCGGCGGTGGGGCGCATGCGTGGCGGGCTCGGCATGGTCAACGTCTCGTCGTCGATGCTGTTCGGCGGCATCTCCGGCTCGGCGGTCGCCGATACCTCGGCCTTGGGCTCGATCCTGGTGCCGGTGATGAAGGAGAAGGGCTACGATGCCGACTATGCGGTCAACGTCACCGTGACCTCCTCGGTGGCCGGGGTGGTGATTCCACCCAGCCACAACATGATCCTCTACGCCGTGGCCGCCGGTGGCGGCATCTCGGTGACCCAGCTGTTCATCGCGGGCATCGTCCCCGGCATCCTGATGTGCCTGGCCCTGGCCGTCGCGGCCTACGTGGTGGCCGTCAAGCGGGGCTACGCCGGCGAGGCCTTTCCGGGCTGGCAGGCGCTGGCCGTGAGCTTCGCCGCGGCGCTGCCCGGCCTGCTGACGGCGGTGATCATCGTCGGTGGCGTGCTGTCCGGCATCCTGACGGTGACCGAGTCCGGCGCCTTCGGGGCCATCTACGCCATCGTGATCACGGGGCTGGTCTATCGTGAACTGCGCTGGGCATCGTTCAAGCAGGCTGTCTACCAGTCGGTGCGCACGACCTCGCTGGTGATGATTCTGGTGGGCTGTGCCTCGGCGTTTTCCTACCTGCTGGCGCTGTACAGCGTGCCGGAGATGCTGAGCCACGCGCTGCTGGCGATCTCCGACAATCCCTACGTGATCCTGCTGATGCTCAACCTGCTGCTGCTCGGCCTGGGCATGATCATGGACATGGCGGCGCTGATCCTGATCTGTACGCCGATCTTCCTGCCGGTCGCCACCCAGTTCGGCATGGATCCGATTCAGTTCGGCATCATTCTGATGATCAACCTGGGGCTTGGGCTGTGCACTCCGCCGGTGGGGTCCTGCCTGTTCGTCGGCAGCGTGATCGGCAAGATCCGGATCGAGCAGGCGGTCCGCACCATCTGGCCCTTCTACCTGGCGCTGTTCGCGGTGCTCATGCTGGTCACCTACGTGCCGGCGGTGTCGTTGCTGCTGCCGTCCTTCTTCCAGTAAGGCTTCTCGTACACGAAAGGATTCCTCGATGAAGATCGAACGCGTGCAGACGCATGTTCTCGATTATCGGCTCGATCAGGCCTTCGAGAGCGCCTCGATGCGCTTCGAGCGGCGCCAGCACTGTCTGGTCGAGATCGTCTGCGACGACGGCACCGTGGGCTGGGGAGAATGCCTGGGACCGGCCAGGGCCAACGCCACCATCGTCGGGCTCTATGCCGACGCCCTGGTCGGGGCCGATCCCCTCGAGACCGAGAAGCTCTGGCTCGACCTCTACCACCGTCTGCGCGACCAGGGGCAGCGCGGCCTGACCATGACGGCCCTGAGCGGCATCGACATCGCGCTGTGGGACATCAAGGGCAAACGCTACGGTGCGCCGGTCAGCGAGCTGCTCGGCGGGCGCTTCCGCGAGGAGATTCGCGCCTACGCCACCGGCTCGTTCCGCCGTGACGGCGTGGACCGGGTGCAGGATGTCGCTGAGGAGGTGGCCGGCCATGCCCGGGAGGGTTTCCACGGCGTCAAGATCAAGATCGGCTTCGACGTCGAGGAGGACCTGCGCGTCATCGCCGCCGTGCGCGAGGCCATCGGCCCCGAGCGGCGGCTGATGATCGATGCCAACCACGGCTATGACGTGCTGGAGGCGATCGAGGTCGGCAAGCGCGCCGAGCGCTTCGGCATCGACTGGTTCGAGGAGCCGGTGTTGCCCGAGCAGCTTGAGGCCTATCGTGCCGTGCGCCAGGGCCAGCCGATCCCCGTCGCCAGCGGCGAGAACTGGCACGGCCGCTACGCCATGCTCGAGCCGCTGGCGACCCGGGCGGTGGACATCGTCCAGCCCGACGTCTGCGGCGTCGGTGGCGTCAGCGAGATGCGCCGCGTGGCCGACATGGCGGCGATGTTCGGCGTGCGCCTGGTGCCGCACGTCTGGGGCACGGCGGTCTGCATCGCCGCCAGCCTGCAGTGCATGGCCGCGCTGCCGCCCAACCCGCCGCGGCGTCGCCCCATCGAGCCGATCATGGAGTTCGATCGCACCACCAACCCCTTCCGTCAGGCCGTGGTCGAGGCGCCGCTCGAGCATCGGGACGGCGTCATGCGCATTCCCGACGGGCCGGGGCTGGGCATCGCCATCGACCGTGATGCCTTGCAGCGGTTCGCGCTAGTGGAGGAGGGCGCATGACCGGGTTGCCCGCCGGCACGCGGCGCGCTGCAAGGCTTCGACTCCGCCTGACAGCGGAGCGACGCTGATCCTGTTTTTCCATTCGCTTCCGTGTCCAAGAGGGCCGGTAGCGACTCGAACGCGAAGGAGGTAACAGATGTTGAATCGGATTCTGGTCACCGGCGCCGCCGGCGGCGTAGGCAAGGCCATTCGCCCCCATCTCTCGCGCTTGGCTCATCGAGTGCGCCTGTCGGACGTCGCCGACCTGGGCGAAGCGGCCGAGCACGAGGAACTCGTGCCCTGCGACCTGGCCGACGCTCAGGCGGTCAAGGCGCTGATGGCGGACTGCGATGGCGTGATTCACCTGGGCGGCGTGTCGGTGGAGAAGCCTTGGGAGGGGGTCCTGCAGTCGAACATCATCGGGGTCTACAACCTCTATGAGGCGGCGCGCGACCTGGGCAAGCCGCGCATCGTGTTCGCCAGTTCCAACCATACGATCGGCTTCTATCCGCGCACCACGCGCATCGACAGTCGGGTGCCGCACCGTCCCGACTCCCTGTATGGCGTCTCCAAGTGCTTCGGCGAGGACCTAGCCAGCCTCTATCACGACAAGTTCGGCGTCGAGACGCTGAGCGTGCGCATCGGCTCCTGCTTTCCCAAGCCGGCGGACACCCGAATGCTGGCGACCTGGCTGAGCGTGGAGGACTTCGTCGCCCTGCTCGAGCGCGCCTTCGCCGCCCCGAAGCTGGCCTACACGGTGGTCTATGGTGCCTCCGCCAACGCCGAGCGCTGGTGGGACAACAGCCAGGCCGCGTTCCTCGGCTGGACGCCCCGCGACAGCTCCGAACCCTGGCGCGTGGAGGTCGAGGCCGAGGCCGGCGAGATCGAGCCCGACGACCCGGCGGTGGTCTACCAGGGCGGCAAGTTCGTGACCCTCGGCCATCCCGACGACTGAGCGATGCCTCGCTGGCGCCTCGCCCGATCGACGCGGCAGACCGCCGGCACTTGTCCTGGGGCGGGCGCCGCGCATGAGGCGTCAACCAACCAAAGAGGGGGAGCTGTCATGGACAAGACCGTCACCCTGTCGCTGGGCGCCCTGGAAACGCTGAGTCGGGAGCTGTTGACCCGGCACGGATTCGACGAGGCGCATGCCGATGCCATCACGCGCAGCGTCGTCGCGGCGCAGCGTGACGAGTGTCACTCCCATGGGGTCTATCGGCTGATCGACTGCGTCGAGACGCTGCGTCGAGGAGGCGTCAGCCCCGATGCGACGCCCTACGTCCTGGATGTCTCGCCCGGCATCGTGCGCGTCGATGCCGGCCAGGGCTGTTCGCTGCTGGCCTTCGAACGCGCCCGCCCGGCGCTCATCGACAAGGCCCGCGAGCACGGCGTGGCGCTTCTGGCGCTCAACAACGCCTTCCATTTCTCGGCGCTATGGCCCGAGGTGGAGTCGCTGGCGGACGCCGGGTTGGTGGCGCTGGCGATGACGCCCAGCCATGCCTTCGTCGCGCCGGCGGGCGGGCAGAGGCCGTTGCTCGGCACCAACCCCATCGCTTTTTCATGGCCGCGTCCCGATGGGATGCCCTTTACCTTCGATTTCGCCACCAGCGTGGTGGCCCGCGGCGAAATCGAGCTGCACCGTCGGGCCGGCGATACGATTCCCGAGGGCTGGGCGCTGGATGCGCAAGGGCGCGCCACCCTCGATCCTGACGCAGCGCTGAATGGCGCCATGCTGACGTTCGGAGGATACAAGGGATCGGCGTTGTCGATCATGATAGAGCTGCTCGCAGGCCCGTTGATTGGCGATCTGTTGGGTCATGAGACGTCGCCGGCCAACGAGGAGAGGGCCGGACGGCCCTGGCATGGGGAGTTGATCGTGGTGATCGATCCGCACAGGCTGCTTGGCGATGAGGCGGCGCGTCATCTCCAGCATGCCGAGGCGCTCTTCGCAGGCGTGCTGGAGCAGGGCGCTCGGCTTCCGTCACGGCGTCGTCATGAGGCCCGTCGACGCAGCCGGGAGCAAGGCGTGACGATCCCCCGAGGCCTTCATCAGCAGCTGGTCCGGCTGCGGGATGGCGCTCGAGGCTGAGGCGGCGAGGCGGAAGGTCTATTGGTATGATGTATGATGAATGCCGGTGGCGCCTGTGTCTGTCGTCGGTATCATGTCGGTCATGCGGTGAAACAGTCGGTAAAGGATTCGGAAATGGCGAGATCGTGGGAGGTTCAGCGAGTCAAACGTACGGGCAGCCTGTCCCAGGCGGTCGTGGAGCAGCTCGAGCGTCGCATCACCTCCGGTGAGGTCGCGGTGGGTAGCAAGCTGCCCACCGAGAGCGAGCTGTGCGACGCCTTCGGCGTCAGTCGCACCGTGATTCGGGAGGCGATCACCCATCTCAAGTCGCTGGGGCTGGTCGAGACCCGTCGTGGGGTCGGCACTACGGTGCTGCGCAACGAGGCGGCCGAGGCGCGTCCGGCGGTGCATGTCAGCCCGCGGACCGTGGAGGACATCCTGCAGGTGCTGGAGCTGAGGCTGACCCTGGAGCCGCGGGCCGCCGAGCTGGCTGCCGAGCGGCACGACGAGGAGGATCGTCGGCGGCTGGAGGCGCGTCACGCCGAGTTCATCGCCGCCCAGGCGGCGAACTCCCAGGCTCGGCGCGAGGACTTCGCCTTCCACCACGCGATCATCAAGGCGACCCACAACGACTGCTTCGACCGTCTCTACGAGCCGCTGAGCGACAGTGTCATTCCGCGGGCCAAGCTGCTCAGCGGCGATATCGACCCGCGCGGCACGGCGCGCTATCTGGAGCGGGTGAACGAGGAGCACGTGCGGATTCTGGAGGCCATCCTCGACCGGGACGGCCCGGCGGCGCGCGAGGCGATGCAGCAGCATCTCGAGCGTTCCCGGGCGATGTACGCCCGCTATCGCGAGAGTTGAGGAGCGCCCGAGGCGGCGTTCGGTGGGACGGGGAAGGCGTGCCGCGTCAGCGGGTCAGCCACAGGCCGACCACCACGGCGGCGATCACGGTGGCGAAGAACAGGCGGTTGCGCAGGCGGGTATCGCGGGACGGCTTGTGGGGATTCACGCGGGGCTCCGTTGGGCAGGGTGGCCAAAAGACGACTTGGCGGCCCATGGTATTCTCGTTAGCCTGCCATGGCCACTCGCGCCTCGACACGGATGATGCCATGCGCCGACACGCCCCCGATGCCCCCCAGCCGCTGGTCTTCGCCCATGCCAACGGCTTCCCGGGCCAGAGCTACCGCAGCCTGCTGGCGCCGCTGGCCGAGCGCTTCGACATCCATCCCCTGGACCGGCTCGGCCACCACCCCGACTTCCCCGTTGGCCACAACTGGCTGGCCCTGCGCGACGAACTGCTCGAGCACCTGGCCGAATTCGATGCCCCGGTGATCGGCGTCGGCCATTCCATGGGCGGCGTGCTGATGGCCATGGCTGCGGAGCAGGCGCCGGAGCGCTTCCGCTGCGTGGTGATGCTCGACCCGCCGCTGATGCTGGGGTTCGATGCCCTGGCGATGAAGGCGGTCAAGCGTCTGGGGCTGACCGACCGTTTCACGCCCGCGGGCCGCACCGTCGGCCGACGCGACAGCTGGTCGAGCCCCCAGGCGATGCGCGACTACCTGCGGCGCCGTCGGCTGTTCCGGCGCTTCACCGACCAGGCCCTCGACGACTACGTGGAGGGCGGTACCCGCACCCTGGATGACGGCCGTGTGGTGCTGCTGTTCGACCCCGACATCGAGGTGGCGGTGTTCCGCCATCTGCCCGACCACCTGGACGAGCTGCCGGACACGCTGCAGGTCCCGGTGGGCGTGCTGGCCGGCGGCGAGTCAGACCTGCTGACGCCGCACCGCTGCCGACGGCTGAAGCGGCGCGGCGTGCGTCTGGCCGAGGTGCCGGGTGGCCACATGTTCCCCATGGAGCATCCCGACGCCACCCGGCGTGCCTTGACGACGATGGTCGACGAGATGCTGGAGGCCTCGCCATGACGGCGCCGGAAGCGCTGCGGCTGGCCGACGGCCGCCTCGCCGCCCTGGCCTGGGGAGACGCGTCGGCGCCGACCTGGCTGGCGCTGCACGGCTGGCTCGACAACGCCGCCAGCTTCTCGCGGCTTGGCCCGCTGCTGGTCGAGCGCCTGGGCATTCGCCTGGTGGCGCTGGACTTCGCCGGCCACGGCTATTCGTCGCCGCAGCCGGGCGCGGCCGACGTGGCGCTTTGGGACTACTGCCACGATGTGCTCGATGTCATGGAGGCCCTGAACCTCGAGCGGACCACGCTGCTCGGCCACTCCATGGGCGCTGGCGTGGCCTGCCTGCTGGCCGCCGCCATGCCGGAGCGCGTGGCGGCGCTGCGCCTGATTGACGGGCTTGGGGTGCTGACCACCGAAGCCTCGGATGCACCGGGGCAACTGCGCAAGGGGCTGCGGGCCCATCGGCGGCCGATGTCGCGGGCGCCACGCTATCCTGATGAAGAGAGTGCCGTGGCGGCCCGGGTGGCCGGCGGCGTCACCCCGATCGACGCCGAGACCGCCCGCCCGCTGGTGAGGCGCAACCTGGCCGAGGAGGGCGATGGCCATCTGCGCCTGCGCACCGACCCGCGCCTGCTGCGGGCGTCGCCGGTGCGTTTCACGCCCGAGCAGGCCATGGCCATGCTGGCGGCGATCCGCTGCCCGGTGCTTTGCGTGGAGGGGGAGACGGGGATCCTCGGCGAGCGGGAACGGGCGCAGCGGGCCCGCGCCGCGGTGGTCGACCTGCAGCGGCGCGTGCTGCCGGGCGGGCATCACCTGCACCTGGAGCCGGGCCGGGTGGCGGCGGTGGCCGAGGCGATCGTGGCCGGCCAAGCGTGACGGGAGGCGAGCGATGAAGGCGAGGCAGGAGACCGGACAGGGGCGGCGCGTCTCGCTGACGCTGGGCAGTGGCGGCGCCCGGGGCTATGCCCATATCGGCGTGATCGAGGAGCTGGAGGCGCGCGGCTACGAGGTGGTGGCGCTGTCGGGGTGCTCCATGGGCGCGCTGGTGGCCGGCGTCTACGCGGCCGGGCAGCTCGACCGCTACAAGGAGTGGGTGTGCCGGCTCGACTACTTCGACGTGCTGCGGCTGGTGGACGTCACCTGGAGCCCGATGGGGGCCATGAAGGCCAGCAAGGTGATGAACAAGCTCGACGAGCTGATCGGCGATATCCGCCTGGAGGACCTGTCGATCCCGGTGACCACGGTGGCCACCGACCTGATCCGTCAGCGCGAGGTATGGTTCCAGCACGGCCCGCTGCTCGAGGCGATCCGCGCCTCCATCGCCGTGCCCGGGGTGATCACCCCGGTCCATCGCGGTGACCAGGTGCTGGTCGACGGCGGGCTGCTCAATCCGCTGCCGATCATGCCGACCGTGTCCACCCGCGCCGACCTGGTGATGGCGGTCAACGTCACCGCCCAGAGCTCCCAGCCGGTCACCCTGGAGGCGCTGCTGCCGCCCGACGAGGCGGCCGAGGAGCAGGCCCGCGAGGTGGCGCGGGACAAGGGCGCGGTCGACTTCGGCGGCTGGATGGAAGGCGTGCGCGGGGCCACCCGGCGGCTGTTCGGCAACGGCAGCGAGGGCGAGCCCGCCGAGGCCGCGGAGTCAGAGCCGGGGCGCCGCGCCTGGGGGCGGCTGGACATGATCCTGGCCTCCTTCGACATCGCCCAGGCGGCGCTGGCCAAGTACAAGGTGGCGGGCTATCCGCCGGACGTGCTGATCGAGGTGCCGAAGACGGTCTGCGGCGCCTACGAATTCCATCGCGCCGAGGCGCTGATCGCGCTTGGGCGGCATCTGGCCCGTGAGGCGCTCGACCGCCGCGAGCAGGGGCTCGGGCGGGTGTCCGGACCGGAGGTGGTGGAAGCGCGGCCGGTCTCCGCCGAGGGTTCCGGCGAGGAGGCGTAGCGCCTCAGCGTCCGTCGCGCTGACGACGCAGCATCACGTAGACGGCGCCGGTGCCGCCGTCGGCCTCGGTGGCCGAGCAGAAGGCCAGCACGCTGGGCCATTCGCGCAGCCAGGCGTTGACGTGGCTCTTGATCACCGGGTAATCGGCCTGGCCGGTCCAGGCCTTGCCATGTACCACCAGCACGCAGCGGGCGCGGTTGGCGGCGGCATCGGCGAGGAAGGTTTCCAGCTCGGCGCGGGCCTCTTCCAGGGTGTAGCCGTGAAGGTCGAGTCCCGCCTCCCAGGCGATCTGGCCGCGCTTGAGCTGCTGGCGGTCGCGATAGGGCATGTCCGGCAGGAAGAAATCCAGATACTCCGAGGGGCGCACCGCCTCCACCCGGCCGTCGGAGGTGCGACCGCTGGCGGCGTCCTCGCCGGCCGAGGTAGCGGCCTCGCGCCGCGCCCGGGCGGCCTCGTCGGCGCGTCGCGGGCGACCCGGGTCGGCACGGTTGCTGCTCAGCGGACGCACGCCGGCGTCGCTCAGGGCCTGGCGGAAGGCGCTGATCTCGTCGTCGTCGGGGCGGTGGCGGCGTCGGCTCATGGGGCTCTCTCGGAGGTCGGCTGGCGATGGCGGTGGAAGAGGTGACGGAGACACGGTCCGAGGCGATGCTCTGCCGGGCAGGCGCCTCTCGAGCCATCCGAGTATACCGGCCCTGACGTGGCTGTGAACCGCCGCCGCGGGTACAATCAGGGCCTTGCCGATTTCCCCACCGTCAACCACAGGATGTCTCGTGGCCGAACCTTCCGCTTCCTCGTCCGCTTCGACCCTGACGCTCACCGATGAGGCCCTCGTCGAGGGGCTGATCACACTCAGGGACTGCCTGCGCTGGACCGCCAGCGAGTTTCACCTGGCCGGCCTGCACTACGGGCACGGCACCGACTCCGCCTGGGACGAGGCCGTGGCGCTGACGCTCGGCGCCCTGCACCTGCCGTGGAACGTCGACCCCGGCGTGCAGGAGGCGCGGCTGCTGCCCATGGAGCGTGCGCGCATCGTGGCCCTGGTGCGCGAGCGCATCACCAGCCGTCGCCCGCTGCCTTACCTGCTCGGCGAGGCCTTCTTCGCCGGCCTGCCGTTCAGCGTCGACGAGCGGGTGCTGATCCCGCGCTCGCCCATCGCCGAGCTGATCGAGCACGGCTTCGGCGCCTGGTTCCCGATGGAGCCACCGGCCCGGGTGCTCGACCTGTGCACCGGCTCGGGCTGCATCGGCCTGGCCACCGCCCTGTACCTGCCGACCTGCGAGGTCGACCTGGCCGACATCAGCTCCGAGGCGCTGACCGTGGCGCGGCAGAACATCGCCCGCCATGACGTCGCCGACCGGGTGCGCGCCGTCGAGTCGGATCTGTTCGCCGGTCTCGAGGGCGAGCGCTACGACCTGATCGTCTCCAACCCGCCCTACGTGGACGAGCGCGACCTGGCCACCATGCCCGCTGAGTTCGGTCACGAGCCGGGCCTGGCGCTGGGCGCCGGCGACGACGGCCTGGATATCGTGCGGCGCATCCTGCGCGAGGCCCGCGACCACCTGACCGACGACGGCGTGCTGATCGTCGAGGTCGGCAACTCCGATCGCCACCTGGAGGCCGCCTTCCCCGAAGTGCCCTTCCTGTGGCTGGAATTCGAGCGCGGCGGCCAGGGCGTGTTCGCCCTCACCGCCGCGGAACTCGACGCCCATGCGGCGTCCTTCAGCTGAGCAGTCAAGAGGCACGCCCATGTCCGGCAATACCTTCGGCAAGTTGTTCACCGTCACCACCTTCGGCGAGAGCCACGGCCCGGCGCTCGGCGCCATCGTCGACGGCTGCCCGCCGGGCCTGCCGCTGACCGAGGAGGATCTGCAGCGCGATCTCGACCGTCGCCGCCCCGGCTCGTCGCGTCACACCACCCAGCGCCAGGAAGCGGACCGGGTGCGCATCCTGTCCGGCGTCTTCGAGGGCGTGACCACCGGCACCTCGATCGGCCTGCTGATCGAGAACACCGACCAGCGCTCCAAGGACTACTCGAAGATCAAGGACCAGTTCCGCCCGGCCCACGCCGACTACACCTACCAGCACAAGTACGGCATCCGCGACTATCGCGGCGGTGGACGCTCCAGCGCCCGCGAGACCGCCATGCGCGTGGCGGCCGGGGCCATCGCCAAGAAATACCTGGCGAGCCAGGGCATCACCATCCGCGGCTACATGAGCCAGCTCGGCCCCATCGCCATCGACTTCAAGCAGTGGGACGCCGTCGAGCAGAATCCCTTCTTCTGCCCCGATCCGGACCGGGTGCCGGAACTCGAGGCCTACATGGACCAGCTGCGCCGCGATCAGGACTCGGTGGGCGCCAAGGTCTCGGTGGTCGCCGAAGGCGTGCCGCCGGGGCTCGGCGAGCCGGTGTTCGACCGACTGGACGCCGAGCTGGCCCACGGGCTGATGAGCATCAACGCGGTCAAGGGCGTGGAGATCGGCGACGGCTTCGCCTCGGTGGCTAGCCGCGGCAGCGAGCATCGCGACGAGATGACCCCGGAGGGCTTTCTCTCCAACCACGCCGGCGGCGTGCTGGGCGGCATCTCCAGCGGCCAGGCGATCGTTGTGCATCTGGCGCTCAAGCCGACCTCCAGCATCACCACGCCGGGGCAGTCCATCGACCTGGAGGGCAATCCGGTGGAAGTGGTCACCAAGGGGCGCCACGATCCCTGCGTGGGCATTCGCGCCACGCCGATCGCCGAGGCGATGATGGCCCTGACCCTGCTGGATCATCTGCTGCGCCATCGCGGCCAGAACGCCGACGTCAGCGTGAGCACGCCGCGGCTGTCCTGAGGCCGCGACTGCTACACTGATCGGCACAGCCACCCATCTTCGACAAGGCGGTCATATGAAGATCAACGTCGAGTTCGACCTGACCCCGGACGAGTTTCGCCGCGCCCTGGGCCTGCCCGACGTGGAGGCCTTCCAGCAGGACCTGCTGGCGCGCATCCAGAAGCAGATGGAATCCGGCGTCGAGGGCTACGACCCGATGAGCCTGATGCAGCCCTTCCTGCAGCAGTCGATGTTCCAGCAGCCCGGCTTCCAGCAGGGGTTGTCACAGGGGCTGGCCAGTTTCGGCAGCTACCAGCAGATGATGCTCGACATGCTCAGCAAGGCCGCCGCGGGAAACCGTGGCGGCGAGGAGGGCGGCAGCGCCGGAGGTGACACGAGCGGTGGTGCCGAGGGCGGCTCGGGCGGTGGCGCCTCGGCGGCCAGCGCCCGCTCCCGGAGCAAGCGCGAGGGCTGATCACGCGCGTGGCTCGCGCGTTTTTCCTGCGGGGCTTGACGCCTGTCATGCGCTTGCAACGACAGGCGTGCGAGACTAGTCTTTGTGCAGTGCAGCACGGCTTTCGTCAGTATTCCTTCGGGAGGAGTGACCATGCAGGACAAGACGTTCGATGCCTTCAACGAACAGACTCGCCAGTTCTTCGAGCCCATGCGCAAGCTGAATTCCCTGATGCTCCAGAACATGGAGCGCGTCAGCGAGTATCAGATGGAGTCTCTCAAGCGCTACAGCCAGATGGGGACCGAGCGCCTTCGCGACGCCACCGAGGTCACCGATGCCGAAAGCCTGCGCGACTTCGGCACCCGCCAGGCCGAGATGATGAACGCGCTCTCTCAGCAGATGCTGGAGGACGCCCGCACGCTCGGCGAGATGAGCCTGCAGTTCAAGGCCGAGCTCGAGCAGCTCTACACCGAATCCGGCCAGGCGGCCGAGGCAGCCAAGCCGGCCGCTGCCGCCAAGCCGACGGCGGATAAGTCCGAAGCCGCCGAGAAGCCGGCGCCGGCCAAGTCCACCAGCCAGGCGACGCGCAAGCGCAGCGGCGGCAGCGCCAGCTGACCGTTCGACCCGGCATGTGATGGCCACCGCCTCGTGGTACCAGGGGCGGTGGTCCTGCGTTCATGGCAGCGCGACAGGAGGTGTCAATGCAGCCAGGGAGTGAAGCATTCTCGCAGGCCGACATGCAGGCCTGGCAAGCCCAGTTCCAGGCGATCGGCGAGGAGTACCAGGCCCTCCTGGAGGACCTGATTCCGCGGATGGTGCCGGACGATGCGGCCCAGTCCGTCTATGGGCACATGCGCGAGGCCTTCCAGGCCGGGGCGGAGTCGCTGATGCAGGACCCGACCCTGCTGTGGGAGACCCAGTCACGCCTGGTGCAGGATCAGTTCCAGCTGTGGCAGAACGGCATGCGCGCCCTGGCCGGCGAGGCGGTGGAGCCGCTGGTGATGCCTGCCAGGGGCGACCGCCGCTTCCAGGACGAGGCCTGGACCACCGATCCTCACTATCTCGCCATCATGCAGCAGTACCTGCTGTTCTCGCGCTGGGTCGAGGAGCTGATCGAGCGGCTCGACGGGCTCTCCGCCGAGCAGAAGCGCAACCTGGCCTTCTATGCGCGCCAGCTGGTCAACGCCATGGCGCCGACCAACTTCGTCACCACCAATCCCGAGGTGATGCGTCGCACCCTCGAGACCCGCGGCGAGAACCTAGTCGAGGGCCTGGCCCGGCTGCGCCAGGACCTGCTGAACTCCGCCGAGGGGCTCAACGTCACCATGACCGACCGCAGCGCCTTCGCGGTGGGGGAGAACATCGCCGTGACGCCCGGTTCGGTGGTGTACGAGAACGAGCTGATCCAGCTGATCCAGTATGCGCCGAGCACCGAGCAGATCTACAAGACGCCGCTGTTGATCGTGCCGCCCTGGATCAACAAGTACTACATCCTCGACCTGCGCCAGGACAACTCGCTGGTCAAGTGGCTGGTGGACCAGGGGCACACCGTGTTCCTGATCTCCTGGCGCAACCCCGGCCCCGAGCAGGGCGACCTGACCTGGGCCGACTACATGCAGCTGGGCCCGATCAGCGCCATGGAGGCGATCGAGCAGGCCACCGGCGAGAAGTCGGTCAACCTGCTGAGCTACTGCGTCGGCGGCACCCTGGCGGGCTCCACGGTGGCCTACCTGACCAGCACCCGACGCGGGCGCAAGGTCAAGTCGGCGACCTACATGACCAGCCTGTGGGACTTTCGCGATCCCGGCGAGATCGGCGTCTTCCTCGCCGAGCCGGTGCTCAGCGGCATCGAGGCCAAGCTCGAGCGGGACGGTTACCTGGACGGCCGGATCATGGCCTACTCCTTCAACCTGCTGCGCGAGAACGACCTCTTCTGGTCCTTCTACATCAACAACTACCTCAAGGGCGACGTTCCGGCCCCCTTCGACCTGCTGTACTGGAACACCGACGGCACCAACCTGCCGGCGGCGACCCACGGCTGGTATCTGCGCCACCTCTACGTCGAGAACCGCCTGGTCGAGCCCGGCGGCATCGAGCTCGATGGCGTGAAGATCGACCTGCGCAAGATCTCGGTGCCGAGCTACTTCGTTTCCACCCGCGACGACCACATCGCCAAGTGGAACAGCACCTACCACGGGGCGCTGCTGCCCAAGGGGCCGGTCACGTTCGTGCTGGGCGGGTCCGGCCATATCGCCGGCATCGTCAACCCGCCGCACAAGAACAAGTACGGCTTCTGGACCAACGACGAGCTCCCTCCGACCCCGGAGGAGTGGCTGGAAGGGGCCAAGGCCCACGAGGGCTCCTGGTGGCCGCACTGGCAGGCCTGGATGACCGACAACGGCTACGCCGACGCCGAGAAGATGGTGCCGGCCCGCCAGCCCGGCGACGGCGAGCTGGATATCCTCGAGCCGGCGCCCGGGCGCTACGTGAAGATGACCATTCCCGAGGTGCTGGGCGAGCACCAGGCCTGAGCGGGAAGAGCGCCGCTTCGCGGCGGGAAGCACCGGGCTTCGCCTGACGCCAGAAGAGTTAAGAGCGGCGCTTCGCGCCTGGAAGCTGGAAGAAAACCGCCCCCAGGTACTTTGCCTGGGGGCGGTTCTTTTTACGCTGCGTTCCAGCTTCCAGCTTCCAGCTTCCAGCTTCCAGCTTCCAGCTTCCAGCTTACGACTTCCGGCGTCGCAGCCCCGGCAGCACCAGCAGCGCGCCGAGCAGCCAGGTCGGCCAGCTGCCGATATGCGAGAAAGGTGTCAGGCCGGCCATCGGCGTGACCTCGCCGGTGAGCGTGGCGACCTCGAACTGCGGTGCCCGCTCGGTCACGCGGCCCTGGGCATCGATCAGCGCGGTGACGCCGTTGCTGGTCGCGCGGATCACCGGCCGGCCGTTCTCCAGCGCCCGCAGGCGAGCCATCTGCAGGTGCTGCAGCGGACCGATGGAGGCGCCGAACCAGGTGTCGTTGGAGACCGTGAGGATCACGTTCGAGCGCCTGGCCTGTTCGGCGACCAGATCGGCGTAGATGATCTCGTAGCAGATGGCATTGCCGATGCGGGTGCCGGCCGCCACCAGCGGTGCCTGCCGGGTCGGCCCGGGGGTCATGGCCGGCATCGGCAGGTCGAAGAAGGCGATGGCGCCGCGCAGCAGGCTTTCCAGCGGCAGGTACTCGCCGAACGGCACCAGATGGCGCTTGAGATAGCGCTCGCCGTCGGCGACGTCGAGCACGCCGTTGTAGTAGCGGCCGTCCTCGCGGGTCAAAATGCCGGTGAGCAGCGTGCTCTCCGGCGGCAGCAGGGTCTGGGCGCGCTCGAGGATCGGCCGGGCCTGGTCGGCGAACATCGGCAGCGCCGCCTCGGGCCAGATCACCAGGTCCGGGGCCTCGTCCAGCTCGGCGGTCAGCGACAGATAGGTGTTAGCGGCCTGGCGCCGGCCCTCCGGCGTCCACTTGATCAGCTGGGGCAGGTTGCCCTGCAGGAGGGCGACGCGCAGCGGATCGCCGGCGGGCGTCGTCCACTGGGCAGGCAGCGCCAGCGGCGTGAGCCACAGCACGGCCAGCGGCAGGGTGGCCCACCAGCGCCGGCGCAGCAGCGACACGCCGAGCGCGCCGGTGAGGGCCACGATCAGCGACAGCAGATAGACGCCGCCGACCGGCGCCCAGGGGGCCAGCGGGGAATCCACCTGGCCGCTGCCCAGCAGCAGCCACGGGAAGCCGGTGAACAGCCAGGTGCGCAGCGCCTCGCCGAGCACCCAGGCGCCGGCGAAGGTCAGCACCGACAGCCGCGGCCCGCACAGGCGCCGGTAGAGGCCCAGGGTGACGGCGAAGAACAGCGACAGGGCGGCGACGAACAGCACGGTCAGCGCCAGCGCCAGCGGCACCCCCGTGTAGCCGTAGTCGTGGATCGAGACATAGACCCAGGAGGCACCGGCGCCGAACAGGCCGAGCCCGTAGCACCAGCCGCGCCAGGCGGCCTGACGGGCATTGAGCGATGGCAGCCCGGCGTAGAGCAGGCCGGCCGCCACCGGGGCCAGCCACCAGAGCTGAAACGGGGCGGCGGACAGGGTGGTGAGCACGCCGGCGGCGATCGCCGCCAGGGGCCCGAGGAACCGATGAAGGCGAGAGGGCGTCATGGCACCGTCCTTGGTGAAGATGGCCAGAGGAAAGAGGGTGAGAGGCGGGATCAGTCCTCGCCGGACGCCGAGGCCGGCTCGGCCTCGAGCAGGCGGATGCGTCGGTTGTCGGCGTTGAGCACCGTGAAGCGCCAGCCACCGATCTCGGTGTGCTCGCCGCGGCCGGGGAGGTGGCCGAAACGCTGCATGACCAGGCCGCCGAGGGTGTCGAATTCCTCGTCGGAGAAGCGCGTGCCGAAGCGCTCGTTGAAGTCCTCGATGGGGGTCAGGGCGCGTATCGCGAAGCGTGACTCGCCGAGCGCGCGGATGTCCTCTTCCTCGTCGGTGTCGTGCTCGTCCTCGATGTCGCCGACGATCTCCTCGAGGATGTCCTCGATGGTGATGATGCCGGCGGTGCCGCCATACTCGTCCACCACCACGGCCATGTGGTTGTGGGTATCGCGGAATTCCTTGAGCAGGCTGTTCAGGCGCTTGGACTCCGGCACGAACATGGCCGGGCGCAGCACCTCCTCGAGCTGGAAGGGATGGCCGTTATCCTGGCCCTGGCGCAGCAGCGGCAGCAGGTCCTTGACCAGCAGGATGCCCTTCACCTCGTCGAGGTTCTCGCCGACCACCGGATAGCGGGAGTGGCCGGTCTCGAGGATCACCGGCAGGTATTCCTCGAGGGGCTGGTCGAGGCCGATGGCGGTGATCTGCGAGCGCGGGATCAGCACCTCGCGGACCTGTTGATCGCTGATGTTCAGGGCGCCCTCGATGATCATCATGGCGTCCTGCTCGAGCTTGAGCCGGGTCGCCGCCTGGCGCAGAAAGGCCAGCAGCTCGTCCCGCGAGCTCGGTTCGTCGCTGTCGCTGGACAGGGCGCTGAACAACTTGTCGAACCAGGACTTGTTGCCCTGGCCGGTCGATCGGTCTTCGCTCATGCGTCGGCTCTCTCGTCATCGGGGTCGGAATCGCGATGCGGCGGGCCCGAGGCCCGGTAGGGGTCGCCGATGCCGAGGCCGGCGAGGATGTCCCGCTCCAGCGCTTCCATGACCTCGGCCTCGTCGTCCTCGATATGGTCGTAGCCCATCAGATGCAGGGTGCCGTGAACCACCATATGAGCGTAGTGATCGCCGAGCGCCTTGTCCTGATCGCGGGCCTCGTCGGTCACCACCGGGTGGCAGATCACTAGATCGCCGAGCAGCGGCAGCGGCACGCCCGGCGGGCACTCGAAGGGGAAGGACAGCACGTTGGTGGGCTTGTCCTTGCCGCGGTAGTCGCGGTTGAGCGCCTGACTCTCGTCGGCGTCGACGAAGCGCACCGTCAGTTCTTGACGGGTCTCGTCGGGCAGGCGGGCCAGCACGGCGCCCACCCAGGCCTCGAGCTCGGCCTGACTGGGCAGGCCCTCGGCGTCGATGGCCTGCTGGCGGTCGACCTCGGCCAGGCTCATTCCTCGTCCTCGCGGCCGTTCTGTCGCTCGAGGCGCTCCAGGCGGATGGCTTCGCGTTCCTGCTCGCGGGCCTCGCGCTTGGCGCGGGCCTGGGCCTCTTCCTCGGCTTCGAACTGGTCGTAGGCCTCGATGATGCGCTGTACCAGCGGGTGGCGGACCACGTCCTTGGCGGCGAAGTGGGTCACGCCGATGCCCGGGGTGCCGTCGAGCACGTCGAGCACCTGGATCAGCCCGGAGGCCTGGCCGCGGGGCAGGTCGACCTGGGTGATGTCGCCGGTGATCACCGCGGTGGAGCCGAAGCCGATGCGGGTCAGGAACATCTTCATCTGCTCGCGGGTGGTGTTCTGGCTCTCGTCGAGGATGATGAAGGCGTTGTTCAGGGTGCGCCCGCGCATGTAGGCCAGCGGGGCGATCTCGATCACCTGGCGCTCGATCAGCTTGGCGACCTGCTCGAAGCCGATCATCTCGTACAGGGCGTCGTAGAGCGGGCGCAGGTAGGGGTCGATCTTCTGCGCCAGGTCGCCGGGCAGGAAGCCGAGCTTCTCGCCGGCCTCGACCGCCGGACGCACCAGCAGGATGCGACGCACCTGCTGCTGGTTCAGCGCTTCCACTGCGGCGGCGACGGCCAGGTAGGTCTTGCCGGTGCCGGCCGGGCCGATGCCGAAGTTGATGTCGTGGTCGCGGATGCTCGAGACATAGCTCTGCTGGTTGAGCCCGCGGGGCTTGATCAGCGCCTTGGGCGTGCGCAGCAGGACTTCGGCCTCGCCGCTGCCGCCTTCTTCCTCCTCCAGGGCCTCGAGGCCGGATTCCTGCAGGAAGAGGTGCACGGTGTCCGGGGTCAGCTCGCCGGCCTCGGTCTCGCGATAGAGGTGCTCGACGACGTTGGAGGCGGCCTTGACCCGGGGGCCGGGGCCGGCCAGCTGGAAGACGTTGCCCCGGTTGCGCAGGGTGACGCCGAGGCGTTCCTCGATCAGCTTGAGGTGCTCGTCCTGCTGGCCGCAGAGGTTGGCCAGGCGCTGGGGATCGTTGGGCTCGAGATTCAGGGTGATGACGCGGTTGGCCGCGGAGGCTGCTGGCTGGCTCAAGACGGGCGAGTCCGTGAGTTGATGGATGTCGGGGTCAGCTTACTGCCCCGGCGCTTACTGGGGCAATGTTGGGTTGGCTGGAAGCCGAAGTGGGTTGTCCCCGGCGAGGGGCGCCGGGGACAGGTCGCAGAGGAGGTCCTACGCCAGGGATGGCGTCGGTAGCGCCCAGGGATGGGTTCATAGCGCCTCCTCGTAGACCTGTCGCCGGATCAGCCCCGAGTGCGGGATGAACAGGTTGTCTCTAACCGCTTCAGAAACGCTCCGGCGAGGCCAGATCACCGCGCAGCGAGTTGGGCAGCGCCTCGGTGATTTCCACGTCGACGAAGTAGCCGATCAGCTCGGTGGGGTTCGGCGCGCGGAAGTTGACCACCCGGTTGTTCTCGGTGCGGCCGGACAGCTGGCCCGGGTCCTTCGGCGAGAAGCCGGTAACCAGCACGCGCTGGGTGGTGCCCACCATGCGGCGGCTGATCTGCATGGCCTGCTGGTTGATGCGCTCCTGCAGGATCGCCAGGCGCTGCTTCTTGACCGCTTCCGGGGTGTCGTCCTCGAGGCCGGCCGCCGGGGTGCCGGGACGGGCCGAGTAGACGAAGCTGAAGGACACGTCGAAGCCGATGCGACCGATCAGGTCCATGGTGTTCGCGAAGTCCTCCTCGGTCTCGCCGGGGAAGCCGATGATGAAGTCCGAGGAGAAGCTGATGTCCGGACGCAGCGCACGGATGCGCTCCATCTTGTCCACATACTCCTCGACGGTGTGACCGCGCTTCATGGCCGCCAGGATGCGGTCGGAGCCGGCCTGCACCGGCAGGTGCAGGTGGCTGACCAGCTCCGGGATCTCGCCGTAGGCCTCGATCAGGCTGTCGGAGAACTCCACCGGATGCGAGGTGGTGAAGCGGATGCGGTCGATGCCTTCCACCGCCGCCACGCAGGCGATCAGTTCGGCCAGGTCGATCTCCTCGCCGAGCTGGTTCTCGCCGCGGTAGGCGTTGACGTTCTGGCCCAGCAGGTTGATCTCGCGCACGCCCTGGTCGGCCAGGTGGATGACCTCGTCCATCACCGCCTCGAAGGGCCGCGAGACCTCCTCGCCGCGGGTGTAGGGCACCACGCAGAAGGTGCAGTACTTGGAGCAGCCTTCCATCACCGAGACGAAGGCGGTGGCGCCATCGGAGTTCGGCTTGGGCAGGTGGTCGAACTTCTCCACCTCGGGGAAGGTCACGTCGACCACCGAGATCTGGTTGTCCTGGCGGGCGTCGAGCATCGACGGCACCCGGTGCAGGGTCTGGGGGCCGAAGACCATGTCGACCTGGGGCGCGCGCTTGCGCAGCGCCTCGCCTTCCTGGCTGGCGACGCAGCCGCCCACGCCGATGACCAGATCCGGGTTGGCGTCCTTGAGCTTCTTCCAGCGGCCGAGCTGGTGGAAGACCTTCTCCTGGGCCTTCTCGCGGATCGAGCAGGTGTTGAGCAGGATGACGTCGGCATCGCGCTCGTCGTCGGTGAGCTCCAGCTGGTGGGATTCGCCGAGCAGATCCGCCATGCGTGCGGAATCGTACTCGTTCATCTGGCAGCCATGCGTCTTGATGAAGAGTTTCTTCGCCATAAGAATAGGTCGTGGCGCCTGGGCCCGACGTTGCACCGGTGGATAATCGTTCGCAGGAGAGGCGGCCGGCAGGGCCGTCCGATTGAGAGCGAAGATTATACGCGCCCAGTCGGGACGGGGCCAGAGTGCCGGAACGCCCGGCGCGCGGGCCTGTGGTACCCTTGGCGGCTTCGGAGGCGCCGGCGAGGTGGTCAGGAAATGACCGAAACGTTGCCGTATCGGCAGCCATGCCGCCTGGCCGCGGGTTTCCAGCGGTTTTCCCGGCACTTGTCCACAGATGCTGTGGATGATCCGGAGACGCACTCTCATCTCGGCGGACCGGGCAGGGATGGTCCGGTCACGACCGCCATCGCCGCGAGCGGCGGACACAGAGCCTTGGACAGCCAGGACGACGCATGACGATGCAACGATACAAGACACTGATGACGCTGGGCGCACTGCTCGGGGCCCTGGCCCTGCCGGTGCAGGCCCAGCAGGACGACGCTCAGAACGCCGATGCACGCTGGGTGTCCGGCGACCTCACCACCTTCGTGCGCAGCGGCCCCACCGACGGCTATCGCATCGTCGGTACCCTGACCGCCGGCGACCCGGTCGAGCTGCTCGAGACCCAGGGCGACTACAGCCGCGTGCGCAGCCAGAGCGGCGACGTGGTCTGGGTGCCCTCGAGCGACCTGCAGGGCGAGCCCAGCGCCAAGGTCCGGCTGCCCGAACTGGAGGCGCGGGTGGAAGAACTGTCCGAGGAGCTCTCCGGCATCAACGAGACCTGGGAGAGCCGCATGGCCTCGGTCACCGAGACCCTCGACGTGCGTGAGCAGCGCATCGCCGAACTCGAGCGGCGCAATCAGGCGCTCGCCTCGGAGAGCGAGGAGGCCGGCGCACGGGTGCGCGAGCTTCAGGCACGCCTGGATACCCAAGAGGAAGACCTGCTGATGCGCTACTTCATGTACGGCGGCGGGGTGGCCGGTGCCGGGCTGCTGGTGGGCCTGATCGTGCCGCACCTGCCGCGTCGTCGCCGCAAGCGCGACCGCTGGTTCTGAGGCCCGGCCATGGACAACGAATGGCTCGCGCGCTGGCGCGAGGGACGCATCGGCTTCCATCGCCACGAGGCGCATCCGGCCCTGGTGCGTTACTGGCCGACGCTGAGCGTGGCACCCGGCACCAAGGTGTTGGTGCCGCTGTGCGGCAAGAGCCTGGACATGCGCTGGCTGGCCGGCGAAGGCTATCCGGTGCTGGGCATCGAGCTGGCCGACGAGGCCATCGAGCAGTTTCTGGCGGAGGGCGAGGGGGAGGTCTCCCGTTATCGGGGCGACGGCTTCGACATCAGCCGCCAGGGCAACGTGGAGCTGTGGCGCGGCGACTTCTTCCACTTCCACATCGAGGCCGCCGCCGAGCTGGGCGCCTTCTATGACCGGGCGGCGCTGATCGCGCTGCCCGAGGCGACCCGCCAGCGCTACGCCTTCCACCTGGCCCAGCTGCTGCCCCCCGGCAGCCAGGGGCTGCTGATCGGCCTGACCCGCGCCCCCGGCGACGAGGGCGGTCCGCCCTTCAGCGTCGACGCCGACGAGATTCGCGAGCTGTTTGCGGCCAACTTCGAGGTGGTGCACCTGGAAGAGGGCGAGCCCGAGCCGGGCAGCGGCTTCCGCGAGAGCGTCTGGTCGCTGACGCGTCGCGGTCCCCAGGGCGGCTGATCGCGCCGTTCACCCACACAGGCCCGTCGGCGTCGCGCCGGCGGGCCTGTGTTTTGGCGAGTGCGGCGTGATCAGCGCGCCAGCAGGCCGGCCAGCTCCGGGTCGCGGAAGGCGCGGTCCAGGGCGTCGGAGAGCAGCTCCTCGATCATCGCCTGGTTGGCCTCGCGATCCGGCTTCACCGCGTATTGCTGGGTGCGACGCGCGGTGTAGCTGCCGGTGTAGGTGGTGCCGTCGTTCTCGGCCCTGGCCTCCAGCACCGCCGTCAGGCGCACGCTGCCGACCATCGGCGGGGCGTCGCCGCGGCCGTAGTCGAGCCGCTTCAGGGTCAGCGTCAGGCTCGGCCGGCCCGGTGCGGTGTCGCCGACCGGCCGGAAGCCCATGTCGCGCACCGCGCGCTCGGCCTCGGCCTGCAGGCGCGGCGTCAGCTCGCCCGGATCGACGATCACCACCGCCGTGGAGCCGGCGCTGCCGGAGCGGGTGCCGATCACCGCGTCCTGGCGGGTGTCCCGGGCGGTCACGCTGACCTCCTGGCCCTGCCCGGCGGCCGGCACCTGGACGCTGCGCTTGGGGTCCGGCGTCAGATAGTGGGGACCGGCGCAGCCGGCGAGCCAGCTGGTGGCCAGCAGTACCAGGCCGAGGCCGAGAAGGCGTCGAGTCGTCATGGGCGGTCTCCTTGTCGATCGCAAAGGCCCGAGTATAGCGACTTCTCTTGCCGGCGCCGACGCATGAGGCTTTCCGCAGCGGGATTGGAAACACCGGGGAAAGTTGGAGCGAGGGGTTTTTGCCATGGGTGAGGCGATTCTCGCCGAACGGGCTGGCCCAGGGATGGCCAGCACCTGTCCTGCAAGCGAAGCAGGATGTGAGAGCGCCGCAGGGCAAAAGTAGCGCCCATGGAAGGGTTTACAGCGCCCTCGCGTAATCTTTCCCCGGTGTGGCCTGCCACTTTACGGCCGTCATCGCCTTTCTCAGAGCCCCATCGCCGAGGAGGTGGAACGGCGCGGGTCGGCGCCGCCGTAGAAGCGGCCGTCGTCGATCACGATCGACTGGGCGGCGCCCATGGCCGACTGCTGGCTGATGGTGTGGCCGCGGGCCTCGAGCAGCGACAGGGTGTCGGGGCTGAAACCGGCCTCGACGCGCAGCTCGTCGGGCAGCCACTGGTGGTGCAGGCGTGGGGCGCTCACCGCCGACTGAACGTTCATGCCGTGGTCGATGACGTTCATCAGCACCTGCAGGGTGGTGGTGATGATCCGCGAGCCGCCGGGGCTGCCGGTGATCAGGAAGTTCTCGCCGTCGCGCCTGACGATGGTCGGGGTCATCGACGACAGCATGCGCTTGCCGGGCTCGATCCTGTTGGCCTCGCCGCCGATCAGGCCGTAGGCGTTGGGCACGCCGGGCTTGGCGGAGAAGTCGTCCATCTCGTTGTTGAGCAGGAAGCCCGCGCCGTCCACGGCGATGCCCGAGCCGTAGCTGAAGTTGATGGTGTAGGTGTTCGAAACGGCCAGGCCGTCGTCGTCGGCGATCGAGAAGTGGGTGGTCTCGTTGGACTCATAGGGCGCCGGGTCGCCGGCGGCGATCTCGTCGCTGGGCGTGGCGCGGTCGATGGCGATCTGGGCACGCAGCTCGTCGGCGTAGCTTTCGGAAGTCAGACCCTCGAGCGGTACGTCGACGAAGTCGGTGTCGCCCAGGTACTCGGCCCGGTCGGCGTAGGCGCGCTTCATGGCTTCCGCCATCACATGCATGGTGTCGGCGGCGCCGAAGCCCATGGTGCCGATGTCGTAGGCCTCGAGGATATTGAGCATCTGCACGATATGGACGCCGCCGGAGGAGGGCGGGCTCATGGCGTAGACGTCGTAGCCGCGGTAGCTGCCGTGGCTGGGCTCGCGGATCTCTGGCTGGTAGCCGGCCAGGTCCTCGCGGGTGATCAGGCCGTCGTGGCGCTGCATCTCGGCGACGATCAGCTCGGCGGTCTCGCCCTCGTAGAATTCCCGCGCGCCCTGCTCGGCGATGCGCTTGAGCGTCGCCGCCAGGTCCGGCTGGCGGAAGGTCTCGCCCACTACATAGGCGCTGCCGTCTGCCTTGTAGAACATCGCTTCGGTGGCCTCCCACTTCGTCAGCCGCTCGCCGGCCTCGGCCACGCCGTCGACAAAGCGCTGGGGCACCGTGAAACCGTCCTCGGCCAGGCGGATCGCCGGGGCCAGCGCCTCGGCCAGGCTCAGGGTGCCGTATTCCTTGAGCGCCAGCGCCAGGCCGGCCACGGTGCCCGGCACGCCGGCGGCGCGATGAGTGAAGCGCGACCATTCGGCGACGGCGTTGCCGTCCTCGTCCTGGAACATGGTCTCGGTGGCGGCGGCCGGGGCGGTCTCGCGGTAGTCGATGGCGATCACCTCGTCGCTGTCCTCGTCGGAGATCAGCATGAAGCCGCCGCCGCCGATGTTGCCCGAGCGCGGCTGGGTGACCGCCAGGGCGAAGCCGGCGGTAACGGCGGCGTCCACGGCGTTGCCGCCCTCGGCCAATACGTCATGGGCGACCTCGGAGGCCAGGAAGTGGCTGGTCGCCACCATGCCGCGCTCGCCGACCTCGGGGTGGAAGCGCTCGCCCTCGAGGATGGCGGACTGGGCGACGGCGAGCTGTGGGGCCAGCAACGCAGCGGCCAGCACGCCGGTGCCGAGGACCCGGGGCAGAAATCGATGGGGCAAAGCGGTGCGGGGCAGGGATCGACGGGGCAGGGCGGGGATTCGCATGGACGTCTCCGTGTCTCGAGGGCAAGGGGAACCTTCACTATCGAAGGCCCGCGGCCGGGGTGCAAGAACAGGGTGCAAGAAGAGGATGTACAAGCTGAGGCGGCAAGGGGAGAAGCGGCAGGCGCGGGCGCGGGATGCTGTTAGAATGCCGTCCACATGACCGTGACCCGACAGGACCCTCTTTCCATGAGCGATTCGACGACCGACTTCCAGATAGCCCCCTCGATTCTCTCCGCCGACTTCGCCCGCCTCGGTGCGGAGGTCGACGACGTCCTCGCCTCCGGCGCCGACATCGTGCACTTCGACGTCATGGACAATCACTACGTGCCCAACCTGACCATCGGCCCGATGGTCTGCGAGGCGCTGCGCAAGCACGGCGTGACCGCCCCCATCGATGCCCACCTGATGGTCAAGCCGGTGGATCGGCTGATCGGCGACTTCATCGATGCCGGCGCCAGCTACATCACCTTCCATCCCGAGGCCTCCGAGCACATCGACCGCTCGCTGCAGCTGATCCGTGACGGCGGCTGCAAGGCCGGCCTGGTATTCAACCCGGCCACGCCGCTGTCGTATCTCGACTACGTGATGGACAAGGTCGACATGGTGCTGCTGATGAGCGTCAACCCGGGCTTCGGCGGGCAGTCGTTCATTCCCGGCACCCTCGACAAGCTGCGCGAGGCGCGCCGGCGTATCGATGCCTCGGGGCGCCCGATCCGCCTGGAGATCGACGGCGGGGTCAAGGTCGACAACATCGCCGAGATCGCCCGCGCCGGGGCCGATACCTTCGTCGCCGGCTCGGCGGTGTTCAAGGCCCGCAACGAGGCCGACCCGAACCGCTACGACGGCGTCATCGCCGACTTCCGCCGCGCCCTGGCCGAGGCCTGAGCGTGACGGACGAGGCCGCTCCTCGCTGGCATCTCTATGTGATCGAGACGGCCGCTGGGGCCCTCTACACCGGCATCACCACCGACGTGACACGGCGCCTCGGCGAGCATCGCGGCGGGCGGGGCGCCAAGGCGCTGCGTGGCAAGGGCCCGTTGCATCTGGTATATCACGAATGTATCGGTGAACACGGCGAGGCGCTGCGTCGCGAGGCGGCGATGAAGCGCCTCACCGCCGCGGCCAAGCGCCGCTGGCTGGCCGAGCGGCGAGCCATTCAGGCAAGCGGGGAATCCTTCCCCTAGGCTGTGTCGATAGTGCCGGCCGGGCGCCGGCGCGACATCCGACATGGCACGAACACGACAGGGAGAGCCTATGGACCTTCAAGGAATCATCGACTTCGTGCAGTTTCAGGGCACGAATCTGGCCGTCAATCTGGTGGCGGCGCTGGCGATCTTCGTGGTCGGCCGCTGGGTGGTGAAGCTGCTGCATTCGCTCAGCATCAAGGCCATGCAGCGCGGCAAGCTCGACCCGCTGCTGGTCAAGTTCCTGGGCAACATTCTCTACGCGCTGCTGATGGTGTTCGTGGTGCTGGCGGCGATCAGCCAGGTCGGCATCCAGACCACCTCGCTGATCGCGGTGATTGGTGCCGCCGGCCTGGCGGTGGGGCTGGCGCTGCAGGGCTCGCTGGCCAACTTCGCCGCCGGCGTACTGGTGATCATCTTCCGCCCCTACAAGATCGGCGACTACGTGGAGGCCGGCGGGGTGGCCGGCACCATCGACGACGTGCAGATCTTCACCACCGAGCTGAGGACCGCGGACAACCGCAAGATCATCGTGCCCAACGGCCAGATGATGAGCGGTGCCATCACCAACTATTCCAGCCACGACACCCGCCGGGTGGACCTGGTGGTCGGCGTCGGCTACGACGACGATATCGACGTCGTGCGCCGGGTGCTGGAAGGCGTGGTGGCCGACGATTCTCGCGTGCTGGCCGACCCGGCGCCCAACATCCGCATGAGCGCCATGGGCGACTCCTCCGTCAGCTGGATCGTGCGCCCCTGGGTCAAGGCCGCGGACTACTGGAGTGTCCACTGGGAGATGACCGAAGAGATCAAGCGCCGCTTCGACGCCGAGGGCATCAGCATTCCCTTCCCGCAGCGCGACGTGCACGTCTATCACCATCCCGAGAAGGACGGCGAGGCGAGCCTCGAGCGCTGAGTCTAACGCTCGGAAACGACACGGGCCCCGGCAATTTGCCGGGGCCCGTGTCGTTTGGCTGGAAAGAAGTCCCTCCGTTTCAGGGAAGCGCTGATTGATGTCGCGAGCGATGAGAGGTCGGCCGCCGCCGAAGCGCAGCCACCGGAGTGTAGCCTGCTACATGAGGATGGCGACGGTTCGACGCATCGACAGCGCCGGCGGCCGAGATATCGAGCGCAGCAATCAATCGGTGTTTCCCCTCAGTGAAGCTTGAGGCGCGGCTTGAGAAACTTGTTGAGGCCGTCGACGACGACCATCAGGCCGGTCTTCAGCGTGCCGTGGATCGCCCGCTGGTGCATGCGGTAGAGCGAGGCGTAGAAGAACTTGGCCAGGTGGCCCTCGATGAACAGGCTGCGCGCCGAGGCGCCACGCATCAGGCTGCCGATGGCGTCGAAGTGGGCCAGCGAGATCAGCGAGCCACGGTCGCGGAACACGAAGGGCTTGAGCGGCTTGCCGTCCAGCCGCGCCAGCAGGTTCCTGTACAGGCGGTCGGCCTGCTGGTGGGCCGCCTGGGCGCGCGGCGGCACCGTGGAGCCGTCCGCCTGGGGGCAGCTGGCGCAGTCGCCGAAGGCGAAGACGTGTTCGTCGTCGAGGCTCTGCAGGGTGGCGTCGACCTTGAGGCGATGGTTGCGCTCGGTGGAGAGCCCCAGTTCGGAGAGCAGCGCCGGGGCCTTGATGCCGGCCGCCCAGACGCCCAGGTCGATGTCGATGCGCTCGCCGTCGGCGGTGATGATGGCCTCGTTGTTCACCTCGGTGACCCGGGTGCCGACGTGCACGTTCACGCCCAGACGCTCCAGCTCGTCGTGCACGGCGCCGCTGATGCGCTCGGGCAGGGCGGGCAGCACCTTGGGGGCGGCCTCGATCAGGTGGACCTCGAGATGATCGCTGTCCAGGGTGGTGAAGCCGTAGCTGTTGAGCATCTCGGAGGCGCCGTAGAGCTCGGCGGCCAGCTCCACGCCGGTGGCGCCGGCGCCGACGATGCCGACGACCATCTTCGCCGAGGGCTCCTGCGGCGCGTTGTAGCGCAGGAAGGCGTTGAGCATGGCCTGGCGGAACTGCTCGGCCTGGTGGGGGCTGTCGAGGAAGTGGCAGTGCTCGGCCACGCCGGGGGTGCCGAAATCGTTGCTGACGCTGCCCAGGGAGAGCACCAGCTCGTCATACGGCAGGGTGCGGGCGGGGAGCACCTCCTCGCCGTCGTCGTCCAGCACCGGGGCCAGGGTCAGGGTCCGGCCGTCGCGGTCGAGGTCGGTGAGGGTGCCCAGCTGGAAGCGATAGCCGTTGGCGCGGGCATGGCCCTGATAGGAGATTTCATCGAGGCCGGAATCCAGCGCGCCGGTGGCGACCTCGTGGAGCAGCGGTTTCCAGATATGGGTGGGGTTGCGATCGACGAGCACGATCTCGGCACGCTTGCGCTTGCCGAGCTTGCGGCCGAGCCGGGTCACCAGCTCGAGTCCGCCCGCACCTCCGCCGACCACCACGATGCGTGGTAGTGTCATGGAGTCTCCTGACTGAATGCATAAAAGGGACGTGGCAAAGAGTTGCCCGGGTCAGGGCTCGCCTCGATACGGCGGTCGGGCGTCACGGCAGGCGTCGTCGGCGTCCGGCCGAGGTAGGGGGCATGCCCTGTAGTCGGCAACGGCTGGTTTCAGCATAACGCTGCGACCTTCGCCTGCCTATGGGCGACAGGAAAAAGGCGCTATGTTTTCCGTAATATTACTTTCAGTGCCCCGGGCCGGTGCTCGACGGCCGCGGGGCCACGCTAACCCTGACATGGAGAGGCTCGCCCATGCACCCCTGCCTGGAAGGCATCACCCTGGTCGCCTTCGACCTGGACGGCACCCTGGTGGACTCGGTGCCCGATCTCGCCGCGGCGGTGGACGCCGCCCTGAGTGACCTGGCGCTGCCCGCTCCCGGTGAGGACAAGGTGCGCGACTGGGTCGGCAACGGCTCGCGCGTGCTGGTGGAGCGGGCGCTCACCGACGCCCTTGGTGAGGCGCCGGCCACGGCGTTTCTGGATACCGCCCATGAGGGCTTCCTGGCGCGCTACGGCGAGGCGCCCTGTGCGCGAACCCGTTTGTATCCCGGTGTGCGTGAGGCGCTGGAGGGACTCACCGCCAGCGGTCAACGGCTGGTGCTGGTGACCAACAAGCCCGAGGACTTCATCGCGCCGATCCTCGAGGCCACCGGCATCGCCGGGCATTTCTCGCTGTGCCTGGGCGGCGACAGCCTGCCGCGCCGCAAGCCCGACCCGCTGCCGCTGACCCACGTCGCCGAGCGTTTCGGCGTCGCCCCCGGTCGCTGCCTGATGGTCGGCGATTCGCGCCATGACATCGCTGCGGGCAGGGCGGCGGGCTTTCGCACCCTGGCCGTGCCGTACGGCTATAACCACGGTGAACCGGTGGCGGCCAGCGGGCCGGATGCCACGGTTGAATCGCTGGCACAACTCGTTTACTGTAAATCGAATTGCGCTATAACGATGTAATAATTGATTATTTTTCGTTATATACGATTCCGCCATTGCCGATGGAACCCCGCATCATGCTGGCCTTTTTCGTATCCTCGACCCTTCCCCGCCTTCACCGTGCTACCGGCCTGCTCGGCGGCTGGCGATGGTGACGCTCGCTTCCTGAAACGGCGCCTTCCGGGGCGACCGTCGTCGCTTCACCGTCGCACACCCTTCATCGAGGATACGGGCCCATGATGACCCCCGAACGCTTCCAGTCCCTGGCCGAGGACGGCTACAACCGCATTCCGGTCACCCGCGAGGTGCTGGCCGATCTCGACACGCCGCTGTCCACCTACCTCAAGCTCGCCGACGCGCCCTGGACCTTCCTGCTGGAGTCCGTGCAGGGCGGCGAGAAGTGGGGGCGCTACTCGATCATCGGCCTGCCGTGCCAGGAACGCATCGAGGTGCGCGGCTTCCAGGTCACGCACATCGTCGACGGCGAGACCCAGGGCGTGACCGAGGTCGAGGACCCGCTGGCCTGGATCGAGACCTTCCAGGCACGCTTCAAGGTACCGCGCCTCGACGACCAGCCGCGCTTTGACGGCGGGCTGGTGGGCTACTTCGGCTACGACACCATCCGCTACATCGAGCCGCGCCTGCGCGGGGTGGAGAAGCCCGATCCTCTCGGCGTGCCGGACATCCTGCTGATGGTCTGCAACGACCTGGTGGTGTTCGACAACCTGTCGGGCCGCCTGACGCTATGGACCCACGCCGATCCGGCCGAGCCCGAGGCCTACGAGGGTGCCGTGGCGCGCCTGGCGCGCCTCGAGGAACGGCTGCGCGGCGCGGTCCTGGACGCCCACAGCCCCGGCACCGGCGGCCGGGCGGTGGAGGAGGGGCACTTCACCTCCGGCTTCACCGAGGAAGGCTTCAAGTCGGCGGTGGAGACGATCAAGGAATACGTGCTGGCCGGTGACATCATGCAGTGCGTGCCCTCCCAGCGGATGTCGATCCCCTATCAGGCGCCGCCGCTGGACTTGTACCGCGCGCTGCGCAGCCTCAACCCCTCGCCCTACATGTTCTACTTCGACCTGGGCGATCATCAGGTGGTGGGCTCCTCGCCGGAGATCCTGACCCGCCTCGAGGAGGGCGAGGTCACCGTACGCCCGATCGCCGGCACTCGCGTGCGCGGCCGCACCGAGGCCGAGGATCAGGCGCTCGAGGCCGATCTGCTGAATGACCCCAAGGAATGCGCCGAGCACCTGATGCTGATCGACCTGGGGCGCAACGACGTGGGCCGCATCTGCGAGACCGGCTCGGTGACCGTCACCGACAACATGGCCGTCGAGCGCTATTCCCACGTCATGCACATCGTGTCCCAGGTCACCGGCAAGCTGCGGCCCGGGCTGACCGCCATGGACGCGCTGCGCGCGACCTTCCCGGCGGGCACGCTCTCCGGGGCGCCGAAGATCCGCGCCATGGAGATCATCGACGAGCTGGAGCCGGTCAAGCGCGGCGTCTACTCCGGGGCCGTGGGCTATCTGTCCTGGCACGGCAACATGGACACCGCCATCGCCATCCGCACCGCGGTGATCAAGGATGGCGAGCTGCACGTCCAGGCCGGTGCCGGCGTGGTGGCCGATTCCGTGCCCGAGATGGAGTGGCAGGAGACCCTGAACAAGGGGCGCGCGCTGTTCCGCGCCGTGGCCATGGCCGAGCGGGGCCTGGACAATCTCGAGTAAGTCCCGCCGGAGTGCGCGCGAGGCCCCGTCACCGCGGGCCCCGGGCGTCTTGACACGGCCGGCCGCCGGCGAGCACTATGACGACCATGAACGTACCAGATCAGACATTCGGCCCGATGGCGTGGTGGCGCTCCTGAGCGAAGGGGCGGCACGCTTGCGACCGAAAAAAATGCCGCCGTCAGGGCGGCATTTTTGTGTCTATCGATCCCTGCACGGCTGGCCAGCCCGACGCGCCGACCCGGGCAAGATGCTGGGTAACAATCACCGAATCACGAATCCAAGCCAAGGAAATCAGGACCTATCGCCATGTCCGTGCTGATGATCGACAACTACGACAGCTTCACCTTCAACGTCGTGCAGTACCTCGGCGAACTCGGCGCCGAGGTGGTGACCCATCGCAACGATGCCATCACCCTGGAGCAGATCGAGGCGCTGGCGCCGAGCCACCTGGTGGTGTCGCCGGGGCCCTGCACGCCCAACGAGGCGGGCATCTCCATGGAGGCGATCCGCCACTTCGCCGGTCGCTTGCCGATCCTCGGCATCTGCCTGGGCCACCAGGCCATCGGCCAGGTGTTCGGCGGCCGGGTAGGCCGCGCCCCGCAGGTGATGCACGGCAAGACCTCGCGCATCCGCCACACGGGCCAGGGCGTGTTCGAGGGCCTCGAGGATCCGCTGGAGGTGACCCGCTATCATTCGCTGGTGGTGGATCGCGACAGCCTGCCGGAGTGCCTGGAGGTCACTTCCTGGACCGACGCGGACGACGTGACGCCGGGACTGATCATGGGCATGCGCCACCGCGAGCTCGACATCGAGGGCGTCCAGTTCCATCCGGAATCGATCCTGACCCGCCAGGGCCACGAGCTTCTGGCCAACTTTCTCAAGCGTCGCTGAATCGCTGACACTGCCACAAGGAGACGACGGCCATGCAGATGCGGGAAGCCCTTGGTGCCCTGATGCGCCACGAGAACCTCAGCTTCGACCAGACCCATGCGCTGATGACCGCCATCATGACCGGGGAGGCCAGCGACGCCCAGATCGCCGCCTTCCTGATGGGCATGGCGATGAAGGGCGAGACCCCCGAGGAGATCAGTGCTGCCGCCCAGGTGATGCGCGAGCTGATGTCGCCGGTCACGCTGCACGTCGAGAACGTGGTCGACATCGTTGGCACCGGCGGTGACGGCGCCAACCTGTTCAACGTGTCCACCGCCTCGAGCTTCGTGGCCGCCGCCGCCGGCGCCCACGTGGCCAAGCACGGCAACCGCGGGGTGTCGTCGTCGTCGGGCAGCGCCGACCTGTTCGCCGTGGCCGGCATCGGCCTCGATCTGGACGCCGACCAGGTGGCGCGCTGCATCGAGGACGTGGGCGTCGGCTTCATGTTCGCCCCCAACCACCATCCCGCCATGCGCCATGCCATCACCGCGCGGCGCGAGATGGGCGTGCGTACCCTGTTCAATATCCTCGGCCCGCTGACCAACCCGGCCGGCGCCAGCCGCCAGCTGCTCGGCGTTTATTCCGCCGAGCTGGTGCCGCTGATGGCCGAGGTGCTCAAGCGCCTGGGCAGCGAGCACGTGCTGGTGGTCTGCGCCGAGGACGGCCTCGACGAGATCTCGCTGGCCGCGCCGACCCGGGTCGCCGAGCTCAAGGACGGCGAGATCCACGAGTACACCATCGCCCCCGAGGACTTCGGCATCGCCCGCCACGACCTCGACGCCCTCAAGGTGAAGACCGCCGAGGACAGCCTGCGGCTGGTGGAGCAGGCGCTGATCGGCGAGGGTCCGGCGGCGGACATCGTGGCGCTCAACGCCGGCGCGGCGCTGTATGCCGCCGACGTCGCCGATACCCTCAAGGAAGGCGTGGCCCTGGCGCAGGACGCCCAGGACTGCCAGCTGGCCCGCGAGAAGCTCAGGGAACTGGCCAACTTCACTCGCGTCTTCGCCCAGTAGTCGCCCATTCAGGGACTCATCCGCTCAGGACTCTTCGATGACCGCATCCAACGCTACTCCGACCATCCTGACCCGCATCCTGGCGCGCAAGGACGCCGAGGTCGCCGAGCGCCGCCAGGCCGTGTCCGAGGACGAGCTGCTGCGCCTGGCTGGCCTGCAGTCCGCGCCGCGCGGCTTCGTGACGGCCCTGGACGCGCGCATTCGCGACGGCGATCCGGCGGTGATCGCCGAGGTCAAGAAGGCGTCGCCCTCCAAGGGCGTGATCCGCGAGGATTTCCGTCCGGCCGAAATCGCCCCCCGCTATGCCGCGGGCGGTGCCGCCTGCCTGTCGGTGCTCACCGATGCCGACTTCTTCCAGGGGCATGAGGACTTCCTGGTCGAGGCCCGGGAGGCCTGCTCGCTGCCGGTGATCCGCAAGGACTTCATCACCCACGGCTACCAGGTCAGCGAGGCGCGGGCCATCGGTGCCGACTGCATCCTGCTGATCGTCGCCGCCCTGGACGACGCCCGGCTGGCGGACCTGCACCGCCAGGCCACCGAGCTCGGCATGGACGTGCTGGTCGAGGTCCACGATGCCGCCGAGCTGGAGCGCGCCCTGGCGCTGGACCTGTCGCTGGTCGGCATCAACAACCGCGACCTGCACTCCTTCGCGACCCGCCTCGAGACCACCCTGGACCTGCTGCCGCGGATTCCCGCCGGCGTCACCGTGGTCACTGAGTCCGGCATCCACAGCCGCGACGACGTGCTGCGCATGCGCGAGCACGACGTCCACGGCTTCCTGGTGGGCGAGGCCTTCATGCGCGAGGACGATCCCGGCGAGGCGCTGCGCCGCCTGTTCTACTAGCGCGTCTTCGACGCAGCACGACGCCCCCGGCGATTCATCGCCGGGGGCGTCGTGGTTTCAGGGCGCGCCGCTGCGTCAGTGGCGGTGCCGGACCAGGGTGGCGGAGGGGGATTCGCCGAACAGCCGGCGGTAGTCCCGGGCGAACTGCCCCAGGTGGTAGAACCCCCAGTCGGCCGCCGCCTGGCTCACCGTGGTCTTGGTGTCTGGCTCGCACAGGCGGCGGCGCACCCGGTTGAGCCGCGTCAGACGCAGGAACTGGATGGGGCTGATGCCGAGGATGCTGCTGAAGCTGTAGCGCAGGGTGCGCTGGCTGACGTGGGCGATCTCGCACAGCTCGTCGAGGCTGACCGGCAGCGCCGCACCGCTCTCCAGATGGTCGCGGATGCCGTCCACGACCTGGCGGCGGTGACGGTAGCTGGGCGGGCGCTCGGTATTGGGCGTCTCCTCGTGGAGGATCTCCTGCAGCGCCAGGCCGAGGATGTCCTGATGCACCTGGGGGGCGAGCCCTTCGCCCTGCAGGCCCAGTAGGCGCTCGATCAGGAAGGTCGTGGCCCGGCGCGTCCGGTGTGGCAGCTTCAGGCGCATCACCCGCTCCGGATCGGCGTCCAGCAGCGGGCGTGCCGCCTCGCCGCCCGCCCGGACCAGCCATTCGCGGCCGACCACCAGCCCGTAGATGCCGAAACCGTCCGGGGTCACCAGCTCGAAGTCGCGGTCGCCGGGCTGGCACATGATCTCCCGCTCGCCGACCTCGTGACCGTTGATGCGGCAGCTGCGTTCGTCGACCGGAATGCCGAGCCACAGCGAGTCGGGCCAGACGTTGCACTGCTGGCCCAGCGCATGGCTGGTGTATTCCTTGAACACCTGCATCGCCGGCAGGTGGACCTCGTCGATGCGGCCGTAGAAGCCGCCCTGGCCGAACTGGTCGTATTCCTGGGACCAGTCCGTCAGGTTGTGGGCGTGCTCGTTGGCATCCCAGGCCTCCCACATGCACTTCCTTGGTGCGCTCTCGGCGGTTCGAATCGTCTGTGACACGCGGCGTCACTCCTTCTGCCCCGGCCCTTTACGGTGCTCTATGGGGTAAGTTGTTGTTGGTATTGAACTATTGGCTTTTGCCGGAAATCGATAACGCCGGCCTTGGCGCCCTCGTTACCCTTTCATGAAGCAACATTCGTTCCGTTCCGGCGCCTCGCGGCGGCCCGAACGCTCGACCAGGAGACGCTCATGGCCAAGGCCTATCACCATACGCTGGGAAATCGGCGCTATCACTTCGCGAGTCTCGCCGAGCTGATGGCCAAGGCCACGCCGGCGCGTTCCGGCGACCGGCTGGCCGGCGTCATCGCCGAGTCCGCCGAGGAGCGGGTGGTGGCCCAGATGGCGCTGGCGGAGCTGCCGCTCTCTACCTTCCTCGAGGACCATCTGGTGCCCTACGGCGAGGACGAGATCACCCGCCTGATCGTCGATACTCACGCCGCCGCCGCCTTCGCGCCGATTCGACACCTGACGGTGGGCGACTTCCGCAACTGGCTGCTGAGCGATCTCGCCACGCCCGAGGCGATCGCCCGGGCGCGCGCCGGCATCACTCCGGAGATGGCCGCCGCGGTGAGCAAGATCATGCGCAACCAGGACCTCATTCTCGTCGCCCGCAAGTGCCGGGTGACCACCGCCTTTCGCAACACCATCGGCCTGCCGGGGCGGCTCTCCACCCGGCTGCAGCCCAATCACCCCACCGACGATGCCACCGGCATCGCCGCCAGCATCCTCGACGGCCTGCTCTACGGCAACGGCGACGCGGTGATCGGCATCAACCCGGCCACCGACAACGTCGCCCAGAGCATCAAGCTGATGACGCTGATGGACGAGGTGATCCAGAAGTATTCGATTCCCACCCAGTCCTGCGTGCTGACCCACGTCACCAACACCCTGGAGGCGATCGAGCAGGGCGCCCCCGTGGACCTGGTGTTCCAGTCCATCGGCGGCACCCAGGCCACCAACGAGAGCTTCGGCTTCGATCTCGCCACCCTCGGCGAGGCGCGGGACGCCGCCCGCAGCCTCCAGCGTGGCACCGTGGGCGACAACGTCATGTACTTCGAGACCGGGCAGGGCAGCTCGCTGTCCGCCAACGCCCATCACGGCCTCGACCAGCAGACCTGTGAGGCCCGCGCCTACGCCGTGGCCCGTCACTTCGAGCCGCTGCTGGTCAACACCGTGGTCGGCTTCATCGGCCCCGAGTACCTGTTCGACGGCAAGCAGATCATCCGCGCGGGCCTCGAGGATCACTTCTGCGCCAAGCTGCTCGGCGTGCCCATGGGCTGCGACATCTGCTACACCAACCACGCCGATGCCGACCAGAACGACATGGACAACCTGCTGACCCTGCTGGGCGCGGCGGGTTGCACCTTCATCATGGGCATCCCCGGTTCCGACGACATCATGCTCAACTATCAGACCACCTCCTTCCACGACGCCCTCTATGCGCGTCGGGTGCTCGACCTGTCGCCGGCCCCGGAGTTCGAACGCTGGCTGGACGAGATGGCGATCTTCGAGGACGTGGCCCGCCATCGTCCCAGCGGCCGGCTGCCCGACGCCTTCGCCCGTCCGCTGAGCCGCCTGCCCGAGGGAGGTGCGCGATGAGCGATGCGACTCCCACCCATGGCGTCATCGACAACCCCTGGCATCGGCTGCGCGAGTTCACCGACGCGCGCATCGGCCTCGGCCGCGCCGGCACCAGCCTGCCCACCCGGCGTTCGCTGGAGTTCCAGCTGGCCCATGCCCGCGCCCAGGATGCCGTGCATCTGCCGCTGGACGTCGAGGCGCTGTGCCGCGACCTCGACGGCCTGAAGACCGGTCAGTCGATCCATCGCCTGCACAGCCGGGCGGCCGACCGCGAGACCTACCTGCAGCGTCCGGACCTGGGTCGGCGCCTCGATGAGGCCTCCCGGGAGCGGCTGGCCGAGACCGACGACGCGCCGCGTCCCGCCGTCGATCTGGCCATCGCCGTGGTCGACGGGCTGTCGTCGCTGGCGGTGCAGCAGAACGCGCCGCCCTTCCTCGAGGCGCTGACCCAGGCACTGGCCGAGGACGACCAGGACTGGTCGCTGGCGCCGCTGACGGTGGTCGAGCAGGGCCGGGTGGCGATCGGCGACGAGATCGGCGAGGGCCTCAACGCCCGCGCCGTGCTGGTGCTGATCGGCGAGCGTCCGGGGCTCAGCTCGCCGGACAGCCTCGGCCTCTACCTGACCTGGGGGCCGCGGGTCGGGCTCAACGATGCCGCCCGCAACTGCATCTCCAACGTGCGTCCGGCGGGCTTCGTCTTCGACGAGGCCAGCCGCCGGCTGATGTACCTGCTGCGCGAGGCCCGGGCCAGGGGCCTGTCCGGCGTGCAGCTCAAGGATCGTACCCAGGACGACGTCATCGCGTCCTCGGGCAGCGTCCAGAACTTCCTGACCTCCTGACACCGGCGGGTGTCGCACCCGCCATGCTCCACCGCAACCTCACGACCGACATCACATCGCGATTTCATAACAACAGCGCAAAGGTGACCCGATGAACGACGCGACCCTGGACCAGGACTACCTGGCCAAACGACAGCTGAAGAAGGGCAGCGCCGGCTGGCTGCTGCTGGCCGGCCTCGGCGTGTCCTATGTGATCTCCGGCGACTTCGCCGGATGGAACTTCGGCATCGCCGAGGCGGGCTGGGGCGGCTTCGTCATCGCCGCCGTCCTGATGGGCCTGATGTACTTCGCCCTGGTGCTGTCGCTGGCCGAGATGTCGGCGGCGATTCCCGCCGCCGGCGGCGGCTACAGCTTCGCCCGCCAGGCGATGGGCCCGGCCGGCGGCTACCTGACCGGCCTGGCGGTGCTGATCGAATATGCCCTGGCGCCGGCGGCCATCGTCATCTTCATCGGCGCCGCGGTGGAGGAGCTGCTGGGGCTCAACGGCCCCGCGATCTACGCGCTGTTCTACGCGGTGTTCATCGGCATCCATCTGACCGGCGCCGGCGAGGCGCTCAAGGTGATGATGATGATCAGTGGCCTGGCGGTGTTCGCCATCCTGGCCACCGCCCTGGCACTGTTCGGCGTCTTCGATGCCAGCAACCTGTTCGACATCGCGCCCAGCGATGCCGCCGGCGCCAGCGCCTTCCTGCCCTTCGGCTGGGCGGGGGTGTGGGCCGCGCTGCCGTTCGGCATGTGGCTGTTCCTGGCGGTGGAGGGCGTACCGCTGGCCGCCGAGGAAGCCAAGAACCCGGCCCGTGACGTGCCCCGCGGCATCATCGGCGCGATGCTGTTCCTGCTGGTCACGGCGGTGCTGGTGGTGGTGCTGCTGGCAGGGGCCGCCGGGGCCGGCGCCATCGGCGCGAGCGGCGTGCCGCTGGTCGACGCGCTCAAGGCCGCCGATCATCCGACGCTGGCCACTCTGGTCAACGTGCTGGGCCTGGCCGGGCTGGTCGCCTCCTTCTTCTCGATCATCTACGGCTACAGTCGCCTGGTCTTCGCCCTGTCCCGGGCCGGGTACCTGCCGAAGATGCTGTCGCTGACCAGTCGCCGCAAGGCACCGACCTGGGCGCTGGTGGTGCCGGGCGTGTTCGGTTTCCTGGTCTCGCTGAGCGGCGAGGGTGACCTGATCCTGGGCATGGCCGTGGTCGGCGCCACCGTGTCCTACGCGCTGATGGCGCTGAGCCATATCCTGCTGCGCGTGAAGCGCCCGGAGCTCGCGCGCCCCTACAGGACGCCCGGCGGCATCCTGACCTCCGGCGTGGCCCTGGTGCTGTCGCTGGTGGCGTTGTCCGGCGTGTATGCCTTCGATCCGCGGGCCTTCCTCTACACCCTGGGGCTGTTCGCACTCGGTGCGGCCTACTTCTTCCTGTACAGCAGGAACACCCTGGTGGCGAAGACCGCCGAGGAGGAGTTCGCGCTGGTGGCGGACGCCGAGGAGAGCCTCGAGGCCAGCGGCGGCACCGATGCCGAGACCGACACCAGGCCCAGCCCCGCAGGGTAAGTCTGAAGCCGGCCGATAACGCAGCGGGGCCGCCCATCTGGGCGGCCCCGCTGCATCCGTGCAGGCGACGAGCGCGACTAGATCGGGCTGGCGACCGTCTGCAGCGAGTGCTTGGGCGAGTCGGCGTAGACCAGGCTGATCAGGGTGTCGCCGCGTTTGGGCGACAGGCCGGTCTCGGCCGTCGCCAGGCGCAGCCGTCCGGCGGGGCCGATGCAGATCATCGGCAGCCAGCGGCCGGCGTGTCCCTGCCGCAGCGGTTCCATGCGGAATTTCTCGCCGCAGCGCTCCAGGTGCACTTCGCCACCTTCCGCCACCAGGCGCGACAGCTTGGCGAAGGTGACGTCGCGGCCGAACAGCAGCGGCAGATGATCCAGCGCCTGGCCCTGGGGGCGGTTGCCACGACGGCCCTCGTCCACCGCCAGGCGGAAGACCCGATCGCGGCCCAGCAGGTGCTCGAAGTGCAGCGCCGCCAGGTCGTTGAGCTCCCGGTACGGCGAGAGCGGCAGCAGGTAGCCGATGCCGCTGAGCTCCAGGTGCTGGGCGGCGTGCTCGGAGAGCGGGTCGCCGTAGTAGGTGGTCAGGCCTTCGTTGCGGGCCAGCTGGATGGCGTCCCAGCTGCTGTCGGCCAGTACCACGCTGACGCCGGCGTCGCGTAGCTTGCAGGCCAGCTGGCGTGCCACGGCGTTGGCGCCGATGATCAGCACGCCGTTGGGTGAGGGGCGCTGCACGCCCAGCCAGCGGGCCAGGGGGCGCGACAGCAGGCTCTGGCTGACCACGGTGCTGATGATCACCAGGAAGGTCACCGGCACCAGCATCTCGGCCCCGGGCATGCCTTCCTCCTCGAGGCGCAGGGCGAACAGCGAGGCCACCGCGGCGGCCACGATGCCGCGCGGCGAGATGAACGCCAGCAGCGCCTTCTCGCGCCATGCCAGGTTGCTGCCCAGGGTGCACAGCCAGACCGACAGCGGCCGGGCGACGCCCACCAGCACCAGCAGGAAGATCCAGGTCGGCCAGCTCAGCAGCGCCAGCTGCTCCACGGTGAGCCGCGCGGCGAGCAGCAGGAAGAGCCCCGAGATCAGCAGCACCGAGAGGGTTTCCTTGAACTCGATGATGGGGCGGGTCGGTACGCCGCGCATGTTGGCCATCCATACACCCATCACCGTCACCGTGAGCAGCCCCGACTCGTGGAACAGCTGGTTGGAGACGGTGAACAGCGTCAGCATCAGCATCAGGGTGCCGAAGCTGTGCAGCTGGTGGGGCAGCCAGTGCTGCCGAAGCACCAGGCCCCAGCACCAGCCGCCGGCGATGCCGAGGCCGAAGCCGATCAGCGCCGTCTGGGCGAACACCATCAACGTCTGGGTGGCCGCCTCGCCGCCGGCGCCCAGGGCCACGAACTCGTAGACCAGCACCGCGCCGATGGCGCCCATGGGATCGATCAGGATGCCTTCCCAGCGCAGGATCTGGGTCAGGTGCTCGCGGGCGCGCAGCGTCTGCAGCATCGGCAGGATCACGGTGGGGCCGGTGACCACCAGCAGCGCCCCCAGCACGCTGGCCATCTCCCAGGAGAGGTCCAGCAGCAGCCGGGCGGCCACGGTGGCGATGACGCCGGTGATCAGCGCGCCCCAGGTCACCAGCCGGCGCACCGTGCGTCCGTGGCCGCCGAGCTCGCGGAAGTTCAGCGTCAGGCTGCCCTCGAACAGGATCACCGCCACCGCCAGCGAGACCAGCGGGAACAGCAGGTCGCCGAACAGCGCATCGGGGTTCAGCAGACCCGTGACCGGGCCGGCGGCGATGCCGGCAACCAGCAGCGTCAGGATGGCGGGCAGCTTCAGCTGCCAGGCGAGCCATTGGCAGATCAGCGCCAGCAGGCCGATCATCGCCAGGTCGAAACCGGCATGCTCCATGGTCGTTCGCTCTCTCGTCAGGGTTGGGTTAAAGGGCGCGCAGCCTAGCGTCGCCGGCCCCGACATGCAATCGATGGAAGCGATGAATAACGTCGATAACGCGTCAACGTCGGAAAAGCCACAGCAGCAGCGTCAGTATGGCGCTGATCAGCAGCATGCTGGTGAGGGGAACGTAGAAGGTGGTGTGGCCGCGGCGGATCAGGATATCGCCCGGCAGCTGCCCCAGGGGCAGCCGACCGAGCCAGGGCCACAGCAGCCCGGCGGCGAACAGCAGCAGGCCGATGACGATCAGCGTGCGTGACATGGTCTCGCCTCCGGGCCGGGTGGAGTGAAGGCCGCCTTCAGGTGGCCCGCCTGATGGCGCTCAGAAGCCCCTGCAGCGGATGGGGCAGGGCGGCATCCGAGAGGCGCTTGGCCTGGCTGCGGCAGGAGTAGCCGCTGGCCAGCAGCCGGCCGGCGTTGGCCGGGTCCTCGACCTTCGGCTGCCAGGACTGGGCGTAGATGGTCTTCGAGGTCTCGAGGTTGCGTGCCTCGTGACCGTAGGTGCCGGACATGCCGCAGCAGCCGGTGGCGACCACCTCGAGCTCGAGGCCGAAGGCGGCGAACAGCCGCTGCCAGGCCTTGGGCGTGCCCGGGGCGTTGGTCTTCTCGGTGCAATGGGCGAGCAGCCGGTAGCCGGGATCGTCGAGGCTGGCGCCCTGCGGTGCCAGCTCGGGCGCTCGCTCGGCCAGCCGCTCACTCAGCCATTCGGGCAGCAGCTGTACCTCGGGCACGGCGTCGGCGCCCAGCGCCTTCACGTACTCCTGGCGGTAGGTCAGGGTCATCGCCGGGTCGATGCCGACCAGCGGCACCCCGAACTCGGCCAGCGTCCGCAGGCGCTCGGCCTGCTTCTCGGCGGTGCGCTCGAAGGCGCCGAGGAAGCCCTGCACGTGCAGCGGCTTGCCGTTGGGTGAGAAGGGCGCGACGAACACCCGCACGTCGAGGCGCTCGAGCAGCTCGACCACGTCCATCACAAGCCGGGACTCGAAGTGACTGGTGAAGGCGTCCTGCACCAGCACCACGCTGTTGGCCTTCTGCGTCTCGGTGAGCCGGCCGAGGGTGGTCGGCGTGGCCGGCGCCACGCCCCAGGCCGTGAGCTGCTTGTCCAGGCGCGCCCGGGACAGCTTGGGGCTGTCGACCATGCCCACGGGACCGGCCAGCAGGCGGCTGACCCAGCGGCTGTCCAGGGCGGCGTTGTAGAGCGGCGCGATGCGGGACAGCGCCGGCATCATGAACTCCAGCCCGCCGATCAGGTAGTCGCGGGGCGGACGCAGATAGCGGCCGTGATAGACCTCGAGGAACTGTGAGCGGAAGGTCGGCACGCTGACCTTCACCGGGCACTGGCCGGCGCAGGACTTGCAGGCCAGGCAGCCCGCCATGGCGTCGTAGACCTCGTGGGAGAAGTCGTCCTCGCCGCGGCGTTTGGCCAGGGTGTTCTTCAGCTTGCCGGGGAAGGCCTTGAGCGCGCCCAAGGCGCCGCCGCGTCGGGCGTCGCGCGAGGCCTCGAGCACGTCGACGCCGGCCTCGCCCTGCAGGCGCAGCCATTCGCGCATCAGGCTGGCGCGGCCCTTGGGCGAGTGGATGCGCTGGCGGGTGGCCTTCCACGACGGGCACATGGCGTCGTCGGGATCGTAGTTGTAGCAGGCGCCGTTGCCGTTGCAGTAGACGGCGTCGCCGTGGGCCTGCCAGACCCGTTCGTCGATGCGGCGGTCATGCTGGCCGCGGGTCGGCACGCCGTCGATGGCCAGCAGGTCCGGGTCGACCCACTTCACGGCCTGCTCGTCGTCGCTCGGCGTTGTCGGCTCGGAAGCGGAAGCCTGGGCCCTACCCGCGTCTTCGGGCGGGATAGATGGCGCCGCGTCTTCGGGCGGGTTAGCGAGCGCCGCATCTTCGGGCGGCTTGGAAAGAGCGAGCGGCGTCGCGATCTTGCCCGGGTTGAGCTGGTTATGCGGGTCGAAGGCGCCCTTGAGCCGCTGCAGGCTCGGGTAGAGCGGGCCAAAGAAGGCCGGCGCGTATTCCGAGCGCACACCCTTGCCGTGCTCGCCCCACAGCAGGCCGCCGTACTTCTGGGTCAGCGCGGCGACCTCGTCGGAGATCTCGCGGATCATCGCTTCCTGGGCCGGGTCCTTCATGTCCAGCGCCGGGCGCACGTGCAGCACGCCGGCGTCGACGTGGCCGAACATGCCGTAGGCCAGGCCGTGGGCGTCGAGCAGGGCGCGGAACTCGGCGATGTAGTCGGCCAGATGCTCAGGCGGCACCGCGGTGTCCTCGACGAAGGGCAGCGGGCGCTTCTCGCCCTGGACGTTGCCGAGCAGGCCCACGGCGCGCTTGCGCATGCCGTAGACCCGGGTGATCGCTTCGCGGCCCACGGCCTGGGTGTAGCCCAGCCGGATGACGCTGTCGTCCTCGGCGAGGTGCGCGCAGAAAGACGCGACCCGCGCGGCCAGACGCTCGGGATCGTCGTCGTTGAACTCGACCAGGTTGATGCCGTGGGTCGGCGTGTCGCCGGTGTCAGGAAAGAACTCGCCGACGCTGTCCCACACGAAGTCCTGCTGGGCCAGGCCCAGCACCTTGTCGTCCACCGTCTCGATGGAGGTGGGGCGCGCCTGCGGCTGCTCTGGTGAAGAGCGACTGCTGGACATCAGGGCCCGAGCGTCGCGCAGGGCGTCCATGAAGCCGGCGTAGCGCACGTTGACCAGGGTCGAATGCTTCGGGATCGGCAGCACGTTGAGCACCGCCTCGCTGGTGAAGGCCAGCGAGCCCTCGGCGCCGCACAGCACGCTGTTGAGATCGAACTTGCCGTCCTCGGTGCGCAGGTGCGCCAGGTCGTAGCCGGTCAGGCAGCGGTTGAGCGGCGGGAAGGTCTCGCGGATGCGTTCGCGCTCGGTGTCGATGATCTCGCGGGCCATGCGGTGCACCCGGCCCACGGCGTCGTCGCGCTGGCACAGCGCCTCGAGTTCGTCGTCGTCCACCGGGCGGGTGACCAGGCGCTCGCCGCCGAGCAGCACGCTGTCGAGTTCGAGCACGTGGTTGCGGGTCTTGCCGTACTCGCAGCTGCCCTGGCCGCTGGCATCGGTGGCGATCATGCCACCGAGGGTGGCGCGGTTGGAGGTGGAGAGCTCCGGGGCAAAGAACAGCCCGTGGGGCTTGAGCGCGGCGTTGAGCTGGTCCTTGACCACGCCGGCCTGGACGCGCACCCGGCGGGCCTCGACGTCGATGTCGAGGATGGCGGTCATGTGCTTCGAGACGTCGACCACCAGGCCGTCGGTCAGCGACTGGCCGTTGGTGCCGGTGCCGCCGCCGCGCGGGGCGAGTGCCACCCGGCGAAACTCGTCGCGGGCGGCCAGCCGGGCCAGGCGCTCCAGGTCGGTGGCATTCTTCGGATAGATGACCGCCTGGGGCAGGCGCTGGTAGATCGAATTGTCGGTGGCCAGCACCGTGCGGTTGGCGTAGTCGGGGGCGATCTCGCCCTCGAAGCCGGCGTCCGCGAGGGCCTCGAGAAAGTGCAGGTAGGGGGCGTTGGAACGGTCGGAGGCGCTGAGGCGCCCGGTGTCCAGTCTGGCGATCATGGCGTTTTTCGGTCGCTGTCGCTGCCGCGCGGGGCAGGGGGAGAAGGAAACCCTACTGTACCGCGACGGGCCGCAACACGCATCCTGGCGCGTGGCGCCGGGGCGGGCTTTTGCCTACAATGGCCGCCTTGCGTTTGTTGATTTCACCGACTGCGACGGACCGGATTCCATGCTCGATCCCAAACTGCTGCGCGGCGACCTCGAGATGGTCGCCCAACGACTGGCCACCCGGGGCTTTGCCCTCGACACCGCTCGTCTCGCCGACCTCGAATCCCGGCGCCGGGAGCTCCAGGCCGAGACCGAGCGCCTGCAGAACGAGCGCAACACCCGGTCCAAGGCGATCGGCAAGGCCAAGGCCGCCGGCGAGGACATTCAGCCGCTGCTCGACGAGGTCAGCGACCTGGGCGAGCGCCTGGACGCCGCCAAGGCGCGCCTGGCCGAGCTGCAGGCCGTGTGGGACGAGCAGATCAGCGGCCTGCCGAACCTGCCCCACGAGAGCGTGCCCCAGGGCGCGAGCGAGGACGACAACGTCGAGCTGCACCGCTGGGGCACGCCGCGCAGCTTCGATTTCGAGGTCCGCGACCACGTGGACCTGGGCGCCCGGACCGGCCAGCTCGACTTCGATCTGGCCTCCAAGCTGACCGGCGCCCGCTTCGCGGTGATGCGCGGCACCATCGCCCGCCTGCACCGTGCGCTCACGCAGTTCATGCTCGACAAGCAGACCCTCGAGCACGGCTACGAGGAGTGCTACGTCCCCTACATGGTCAACGACGACTCGCTGTACGGGACCGGCCAGCTGCCCAAGTTCGGCGAGGACCTGTTCCGCCTGGAGGACGAGCGCGGCTATCGCCTGATCCCCACCGCCGAGGTGCCGCTGACCAACTTCGCCCGCGACGAGATCCTCGAGCACAAGCGGCTGCCGATGCGCCTGACCGCGCACACGCCGTGCTTTCGCAGCGAGGCCGGCTCCCACGGCCGCGATACCCGTGGCATGATCCGCCAGCACCAGTTCGACAAGGTCGAGATGGTGCAGCTGGTCGAGCCCGAGACCAGCTACGACACCCTGGAGGAGATGCGCGGCCACGCCGAGGCGCTGCTGCAGGCGCTGGAGCTGCCGTACCGCGTGGTGACCCTGTGCACCGGCGACATGGGCTTCGGCGCCGCCAAGACCTACGACCTGGAAGTCTGGCTGCCGAGCCAGGACACCTACCGCGAGATTTCCTCGGTCTCCAACTGCGAGGACTTCCAGGCCCGTCGCATGCAGGCCCGCTTCCGTCATCCCGACGAGAAGAAGCCGCGGCTGCTGCACACCCTCAACGGCTCCGGCCTGGCCGTGGGCCGCTGCCTGATCGCGGTAATGGAGAACCATCAGAACGCCGACGGCTCGATCACGGTGCCCGAGGCGCTGCGGCCCTACATGGGCGGCGTCGAGACGATCAACGTCTAAGCCTCGAGCGGCAGGCGCCGAGCTACAAGCGCCGAGCTACAAGCGCCGAGCTACAAGCGCCGAGCTACAAGCGCCGAGCTACAAGCGCCGAGCTACAAGAAAACCCCGAAGGCTTCCACCTTCGGGGTTTTCTTTTGCGGCGGACGATTCACGCTGCTGGCTTGCAGCTTGCAGCTTGCAGCTTGCAGCTTGCAGCTTGCAGCTTTACCCCTTACTCCTCACCCTGTGGCCCCTCGATCTCCCAGCTGACGCTGACCGCGGCGTCGATGGAGAGAGTGCCGGGGCGATACTCGGTGGCGCCGCCGCTTTCCCGCGCATCGGCGCTCATCGCCATCATCCGCGGCTGGAACACCGGCGCCTGGTTCTCGCTGACCGACAGCACGTCGCCCAGCTCGACGTCGAGGGTGCCGGCCATCAGCTCGGCCTTGTGCTTCGCACGCTGAAGGGCCTGGTTCAGGGCCTCGTCGGTGGCCGCGTCGCGATCGGCGAGGTCGTAGGTGACGCCGTCGAGGGCGTCGACGCCGGCCTCGGTGAGGGCGTCGAGAATCGTCGGCAGCCGGTCGAGTTCGTGGATCTCGACTTCCATGGGGCGTTCGAGGCGGGTGCGCGAGAGCGTCTCGGTCTCGCCGTCGGGGCCGCTGGATTCGCGAATCATCTCGGGCTGCACGCGTAGCGAGCCGGCGCTGATGGCATCGCGATCGACGCCGGCCGCCTCGAGCGCCTGGATCAGCGTGGCGGCGCGCTCCTCGAGCCGGCTGCGAGCCTGGCTCAGCGCCAGGGCATCGCCGCCGCTGGCGTCGCGCTGGGCGATGGCCGGGGTGCGCTCCCACAGCCGGGAGCTGAGCGTGGCCTGGTCCGGCACCGCCTCGACTTCGGCGCGGGCCTGGACGTCGAGGCGACGCGGCGCGGGCTGGCCATTGGCGGCGGCGGTCATCGGCAGGGTGGCGAGGGCCAGGGCGAGCAGGCCGCCCGAGAGGCGGGCAGGGGGGAGACCGCGGACGGTGCGACGAACGTGGCGCATGAGACTTTCCTTATCGGCGATGGGTTCGTTCGCTTTGAGCCGTCAGCATTGCCCGGGTTCCTTGGTGTCGGCGGTTTCCTTAGAGCTTGCACGTTGACGGCTTTCCGCCGCGTTGTGCGCCGAGGCGCCAGGCGTCATGATGGCGGTCTTTTCTATGGCGGAGTGGGCGGCATGGCGGCACCCGAGAACGATACCCCGAGCAGCATACCCCTTAACCTGACGCTGGCGCTGGCCGCCCTGGTGGTGATCGTCGCCGGGATGCGGGTCGGCTCCAGCCTGCTGGTGCCCTTGCTGCTGTCGGTGTTCATCGCGGTGGTGTGCACCGGACCGGTTCACTGGCTGAATCGCCTGGGGCTCGGGCTGCGGCTCTCGGTGTGGCTGACGCTGGTGGTGATCGGTGGACTGCTGTCGCTGCTGGGCCTGCTGCTGGTCAACAGCGTCGGCACCTTCGTCGATGCCCTGCCGGGCATAGAGGAGAAGCTCAATCAGTACTACCTGAGCCTGCTCGACGGCCTCGCCAGCCTGGGGTTGGCCATCGACACCGACCGGCTGGCCGAGCTGGTGGATGCCCAGCAGCTCGGCGACTGGATTCCGGCGCTGCTCGGTCAGGTCGGCAATCTGATGATGCAGAGCGTGGTGGTGGCGCTGCTGGTGATGTTCCTGCTGTTCGAGACGCTGAACTTCCGCGACAAGGTGTCTCGGGCGCTGGTCAACCCGGCGCCGAGTCTGCGCCGGTTCCAGGAATTCAGCATGACGCTGAAGCGCTACCTGGCGGTGAAGACGGTCATCAGCCTGGCCACCGGGGCGCTGATCTGGCTGGCCTGCAAGCTGATCGGGGTCGAGTTCCCGCTGCTGTGGGCGGTGCTGGCCTTCGCCCTCAACTATATCCCCAACATCGGCTCGGCCATCGCCGCGGTGCCGCCGGTGCTGCTGCTGTTGGTGTCGCCGGACGGCGGTATGTTCAAGGCGGTGATGCTGAGCGGTGCTTACCTGGGCGTGAACTTCGTGCTCGGCAACCTGGTCGAGCCGCGGGTCATGGGGCGGGCGCTGGGGCTCTCGACCTTCGTCGCCTTCCTGTCGCTGGTGGTGTGGGGCTGGATCTTCGGGGCGGTGGGCATGTTGCTGTCGGTGGTGTTGACCATGACCCTGAAGATCGCGCTGGACAGCCATCCCCAGACACGCTGGATCGCCCATCTGCTGGGCTCGGGCAGCGCGCCCCTCGAGACGGCCAATCGCCCGCCCTCCGAGCGCGACAAGGTGAAGGGGAAGACGAGCGCCGACTGACTCTCCGAAACGACGACGCCCCGGCCGGAGCCGGGACGTCGTGGAGACCGCAGCCTTGCGTCGATCGATCAGGCGTTCTGATCGATGAACTGGGTCAGCTGTGACTTGGACTGGGCGCCGACCAGGGAGGCGACCTTGGCGCCGGACTTGAACAGCATCACGGTGGGCACGCCGCGCACGCCCTGTTCGGCGGCGATCTCCGGGGCGTCATCCACGTTGATGCTGACGATCTTGAGGCTGCCGTCGCGTTCTTCGGCGACCTCGTCGACCACCGGTGCCATGACCTTGCAGGGGCCGCACCAGGGCGCCCAGAACTTCAGCAGCACCGGGGTCTCGGCGTTGAGGACTTCCTGCTCGAAGTTGGCATTGGTGACATCGACGTTGTTGGCCATGGGGATTCTCCAATTACTACGTAGCGCATCGTGCGCGGATGGTCTGGGCATGCTCTCAGGCATGCTAGGTGGCTCGATGTTAGCGGTCGGTTAGGATGCTGGCAAATCTCGCGTATCGGAACCTCGCCACGTCGACGGGCGTGTGTCGCCCGGCTTGCTATGCTATAAAGTAATTATGGATGATATTCTTATTTCGCATTGGTCTTTTAAAGGCCGGATGAGCCAGGGGGAGACGCGCGCATGAAGCTCCAGCAGCTGAAATACATCTGGGAAGTCTCGCGTCACAACCTCAACGTCTCAGCCACCGCCCAGAGCCTCTATACCTCGCAGCCGGGCATCTCCAAGCAGATTCGCCTGCTGGAGGACGAGCTGGGCGTGGAGATCTTCGCCCGTAGCGGCAAGCACCTGACCCGGGTCACGCCGGCGGGGCAGGCGATCATCGACCTGGCCGGCCAGGTGCTGCGCCTCACCGAGAATATCAAGCACGTCGCCCAGGAGCATAGCGACGAGCGGCGTGGCAGCCTGTCCATCGCCACCACTCATACCCAGGCGCGCTACGCGCTGCCGCCGGTGATTCGCGAGTTCACCCGCCGGTATCCCGACGTCGCCCTGCACATGCAGCAGGGCACGCCCAAGCAGATCGCCCAGATGGTCAGCGAGGGACAGGCCGACTTCGCCATCTGCACCGAATCCCTGGAGCTGTTCAACGACCTGGTGCTGCTGCCTTGCTATCGCTGGAACCGTTGCCTGCTGGTGCCCAAGGGGCATCCGCTGGCCTCGCTGGAGTCGTTGACCCTGGAGGCGCTGGCCGAGCACCCGTTGGTGACCTACGTGTTCGGCTTCACCGGGCGCTCGCAGCTCGATGATGCCTTCCGCGCCGAAGGGCTCACGCCCAACGTGGTGCTGACGGCCGCCGATGCCGACGTCATCAAGACCTACGTGCGCCTCGGCATGGGCGTGGGCATCGTCGCCCACATGGCGGTGGATCCGGAACTCGACGACGACCTGGTGGCGCTGGATGCCAGCCATCTGTTCGAGAGCTCCACCACCAAGATCGCCATCCGCCGCGGCACCTTCATGCGCAGCTTCATGTACGACTTCCTGCAGGGCTTCGCCGATCACCTGGACCGGGCACTGGTCGATGCGGCCCTGGCCGCCGGGCCGCGCCACGAGCAGGCGCTGTTCGACGACATCGTGCTGCCGGTGCGCTGACCCGGGGCGGCCCGGCCCGTACACGGAAAGAGAACGCCGGCGCCCGTCCAGAGGACGGGCGCCGGCGTCTTGCGTTTCAGCGTCGGCTCAATGCTGCAGGTGCAGGCCGCACTCGCGCTTCTCTTCCACCTTGGTGGGGTCGAAGTAGTCGAACTCGTTGGGCAGGCCGTGGGCTTCCAGGTACTGGTACATGTCGCGGGCGCTCCAGTGCAGCAGCGGGGCGACCTTCAGCAGGCCGTCGGCGTTGCGGCTGACCGGATCCATCTTGGCGCGTTCCGGGGTGTCCTCGGCGCGCAGCGCGGTGAACCAGACGTCCGGGGCCATCTCGCTCAGGGCGCGATTGAAGGGCTCGAGCTTGACCTCCTCGGTGAAGGCCGCGTGGCGCGGGTCGTCGATGCCCGGCATGGGGCCCTCGACGGCCTCGCGGTGCGCCCGGGTGCGACGCGGGATGTAGCTGACCAGGTTGAGGCCGAGCTGTTTCACCACGGCGTCGGCGAAGCGGTAGGTGGCCTCGGTGTTGTAGCCGTGGTCCATCCACACCACCGGAATGTCCGGCCGCACCTGGCTGACCATGTGCAGGATCACCGCCTCGAAGGGACGGAAGTTGGTGGTGACGATCGGTCGGGCGCCCTGTTCCAGGGCCCAGCGGACCAGGGCTTCGGGGTCCTGGCCCAGGTCGCGGTTGATGGCGTCGAGTTGCGGCTCCATGAGCGCCTCCAAGAATGATGGTGTTCTCGATGACGCTACCCTAGCAGAGCCGCCATGAGCGGCCCCAATACCGATTGCTTGGATATTTATTCCGCTAAGAATTAAAAGCGTTTTTTTCTTATTCCATGACGGACTGTTCGACCGGCGTGGCCGCGGAGTGTCCGGGCGCGGTCAGGCCGGATCGCTCAGCGCCGCCATCAGGTGGCGGATCTTGTCCAGGGTCTCGGTGTATTCCGCTTCGCCCTCGGAGTCCGCCACCAGGCCGCCGCCGCCCCACAGGTGCAGCCGGCCGCGGTCGGCCACGGCGGTGCGGATGGCGATGGAAGTGTCCATGTGGCCGCGCACGTCGACGTAGCCGAGGCTGCCGCAGTAGGCGCTGCGCGCCGAGGGCTCCAGCTCGTCGATGATCTGCATGGCGCGTACCTTGGGGGCGCCGGTGATCGAGCCGCCGGGGAAGGCGGCGGCCAGCAGCGCCAGGGGCGAGTGCTGCTCGGCCAGCTCGCCGATCACCACGCTGACCAGGTGATGGACGTTGGCATAGCTTTCCAGCCCGCACAGCTGGGGCACTCGCACCGTGCCGGGGCGGCATACCCGTCCCAGGTCGTTGCGCAGCAGGTCGACGATCATCACGTTCTCGGCGCGATCCTTGACGCTCGTCGTGAGTTCCTCCGCCAGACGGCGGTCCTCTTCCGGCGTGGCGCCGCGCGGCCGGGTGCCCTTGATCGGGCGCGTTTCCACTCGGCCCTCGGCGCAGTGCAGGAAGCGCTCAGGCGACATCGACAGGATCGCCTGCTCTCCCCATTCGAGGAAGCCGGAGAAGGGCGTGGGCGTGGCCCGACGCAGGCGGCGATAGGCCGTCCACAGGTCGCCTTCGTAGGGCGCGCTGAGTCGTTGGGCGAGGTTGATCTGGTAGCAGTCGCCGGCGCGGATGTAGCGCTGCACGGCATCGAAGCGTGCCAGATAGTCGTCCCGGTTCATCGCCGCCGTGAAGTCGCCGGTCAGGCGGAACGCGTCGTCATCCTGGCGATCGGCCGTCGCGTCGAGCCAGCCCAGCGCCTGGGCGCGGCGTTCCGGCGTGGCGACCAGCCAGGCCTCGCAGCGCTCGTGATCCTGGATCAGCGCCCAGTCGTAGAGGCCGACCCGAGCCGCCGGCAGCTCGGCCGCGGGCTGGGCGCGGCCGGGAATCGGCTCCAGGCAGCGGCCGAGGTCGTAGCTCCAATAACCGATCAGTCCGCCGAGGAAGGGCAGCTCGCTGTCGGGCACGTCCCGGGGCAGCCGCTCGAGCAGCGCGCGCTGGGCCTCGAAGGGCGACAGGTCCGCGGGCGCATCATCGACGTGGCTGCGGCCCTCGGCGTCGACCTCCAGTACGCTAAGCGGGTCGCAGGAGAGGATGTCGTAGCGGCCGCCCGGTGCGGCCGGACGGCCACTGTCGAGCAGCACGGCGTGGGGCCGGTGGCGCAGGGCGGCGAAGGCGTCCAGGGGCGAGTCCCGATAGGGGTAGGGGGTGATCTCGAGTGGTGATGTCATCGATGCGGTTTCCCTCGTCAGGCGGCACATTCTAGGCGCCAAGAAGGGCTTTGTCCCGTCACCGCGCGGCCGAGCGTCGACGGGGCGCCGTGGAGGCCGCCGCTCGACGGGCCGTTCCGTCAGGTTGTTTACAACCAAAGGGGGATAAGTGCGATCATGAGGCGTATTGACCCCTGAGACGGCACTGGCTAGAGTGCTTACATCCCTTGATTGTCGACAATTACCATGACCAACGCCCAGACATCACCGGCCAACGTTCCCGAGGTCCGCACCCTGGCGGAGCGGGTCTTCCAGCAGTTGCAGGATGCCATCGTGCGTGGCGAGCTGCCGCCCGGTAGCAAGATTACCGAGCCGGGACTGTCGCGGGCCTATGGCATCTCCCGCGGGCCGCTGCGCGAGGCGATGCGTCGCCTCGAGGCGCACCGCCTGATCGAACGCGTCCCGCATGTAGGGGCTCGGGTGGTGAAGCTCTCCATCCAGGAACTGCTTGAGCTGTTCGACGTGCGCGAGGCGCTGGAGAGCATGGCGGCGCGGATCGCCGCCGAACACATGACGCCCGAGGAGATCGCCGGGCTGCGCGAGGTGCTGGCGCTTCACGAGCGCCAGAGCGACCTGAGCCGCGGCGAGGCCTACTACCAGCGCGAGGGCGATCTGGACTTCCACTACCGCATCGTTCAGGGCAGCCACAACAGGATGCTGATGGGCATGCTGTGCGATGACCTCTACTACCTGGTGCGGCTGTATCGCACCCAGTTCAGCGCCAGCGGCTCGCGTCCACAGCGGGCCTTCGTCGAGCACCACCGCATCGTCGATGCCATCGAGGCCGGCGACGCCGAGCTCGCCGAGCTGTTGATGCGGCGCCACGTCAGCGCCTCGCGGGAGAACGTCGTCGAGCGCTACGCCGCCGTCCTCGAACAGGAACAGTCGGCCGCTTCCCAGGCCGCCGCCACCGACCGGAGAAACCCATGACACAAGCGACGCCCGGCGCCCGTTTCCGCGCCGCCCTCGAGGCCAGTCGGCCGCTGCCGATCGTCGGCACCGTCAATGCCTACACCGCGATGATGGCCGAACGCGTCGGCCATCCGGCGATCTACCTGTCCGGCGGCGGCGTGGCCAACGCCTCCTTCGGCCTGCCGGATCTCGGCATGACCACCATGAACGACGTGGTCGAGGACGCCCACCGCATCTGCGGCGCCACCGATCGGCCGCTGCTGGTGGACATCGATACCGGCTGGGGCGGGGCCTTCAACATCGCCCGTACGATCAAGGAGATGCAGCGTGCCGGCGTCGCCGCCGTGCATCTGGAGGATCAGGTGGCCCAGAAGCGTTGCGGGCACCGGCCCAACAAGGCCATCGTCTCCCAGCAGGAGATGGTCGACCGTATCAAGGCCGCCGCCGACGCGCGCCTCGATCCGGACTTCTACCTGATCGCCCGCACTGACGCCTTCCAGAAGGAAGGGCTGGAGGCCGCCATCGAGCGTGCCAACGCCTGTCTGGAGGCCGGCGCCGACGCCATCTTCGCCGAGGCCGTGCACACGCTGGACGATTACCGCGCCTTCTGCGAGCGCCTCGACGCGCCGATACTGGCCAACATCACCGAATTCGGCGCCACCCCGCTGTTCAACCAGCAGGAGCTCGCCGAGGTCGGCTGTCGCATGGTGCTCTATCCGCTGTCGGCCTTCCGCGCCATGAACGCCGCGGCGCTCAGGGTCTATCAGAGCATTCACGAACAGGGCCATCAGCGCGACGTGGTGGACCAGATGCAGACCCGCGAGGAGCTCTACGATTTCCTCAATTACCACGACTTCGAGCGCAAGCTCGATGCCCTGTTTGCAGAGAACGCGTCTGCAGAGAACGACTCGGCATAGCAGGGGCGAGGGCGCGTCCGCGTCTCTTGAGCCGACTTCGAACAACAAGACCACGCCAAGCTTACGCAGCAAGAGGAGAGACACCATGGCAGACAAACCGATCGGCGGCGCCGGCCTGCGCGGCCAGAGCGCCGGCTCCACCGCCCTGTGCACCGTCGGCAAGAGCGGTGCCGGCCTGACCTATCGTGGCTTCGACATCAGCGAGCTCGCCGACAAGGCACGCTTCGAGGAAGTGGCCTACCTGCTGCTCAAGGGCAAGTTGCCGAACCGGGCCGAGCTTGACGGCTACATCGCCAAGCTCAAGGGCCTGCGCGGCCTGCCGCCGGCGCTGAAGACCGTGCTCGAGCAGATTCCGGCCGACGCCCACCCCATGGACGTGATGCGCACCGGCGCCTCCATGCTCGGCAACCTCGAGACCGAGGAGAGCTTCGACCAGCAGCAGGACGTCGCCGACCGCCTGCTGGCGGCCCTGCCCTCGATCATCTGCTACTGGTATCGCTTCAGCCACGACGGCGTGCGTATCGAGACCGAGACCGACGACGCGTCCGTGGGCGGGCACTTCCTGCACCTGCTGCGCGGCGAGCCGGCCTCCGAGCTGCACGCCCGGGTGATGAACGTCTCGCTGATCCTCTATGCCGAGCACGAGTTCAATGCCTCGACCTTCACCGCGCGGGTCTGCGCCTCGACGCTCTCTGACATGCATTCCTGCGTGACCGGGGCCATCGGTTCGCTGCGTGGCCCGCTGCACGGCGGCGCCAACGAGGCCGCCATGGCAATGATCGAGCACTGGCAGTCGCCGGAGGAGGCCGAGCGCGAGATCCTCGGCATGCTGGAGCGGAAGGACAAGATCATGGGTTTCGGGCATGCCATCTACCGCGAGTCCGACCCGCGCAACGCCATCATCAAGAAATGGTCGAAGCAGCTGGCCGAGGACGTGGGCGACAGCGTGCTCTATCCGGTCTCCGAGCGCGTCGAGGCGGTGATGTGGCGCGAGAAGAAGCTGTTCTGCAACGCCGACTTCTTCCACGCCAGCGCCTATCACTTCATGGACATCCCCACCAAGCTGTTCACCCCGATCTTCGTCTGCTCGCGGGTGACCGGCTGGTGTGCCCACGTCTTCGAGCAGCGCGAGAACAACCGCATCATCCGCCCGAGCGCCGACTACACCGGGCCGGAAGACAGCGAGTGGGTGCCGATCGAGGAGCGAGACTGACGCTCCAGTTCGATGCCCGGCATGAGCTTCGCCGGGGACAAGTCTGCGCGAGGGCGCTGTGAACCCATCCCTGGGCGCTACCGACGCCATCCATGGCGTAGGACCCTCGCTTCGCCTTGTCCCCGGCTTCACTGCTGCTTCCGGCGCGTCTTTTCCTGTCCACGACCCGATCCGAGGGTGGCCACGCCATGAATACCGATTACCGCAAGCCCCTGCCCGGCACCGGGCTGGACTACTTCGATACCCGCGAGGCGGTCGAGGCGATTCGCCCCGGCGCCTATGACACCCTGACCTACACCGCCCGGGTGCTGGCCGAGCAGCTGGTGCGCCGCTGCGAGCCGGGCCTGCGCGACGCCGCCCTCGAGCAGATCATCGACGGCAAGCGCGATCTGGACTTTCCCTGGTATCCGGCCCGGGTGGTCTGTCACGACATCCTCGGCCAGACGGCGCTGGTCGACCTGGCCGGGCTGCGTGACGCCATCGCCGAGCGCGGCGGCGACCCGGCCAAGGTCAATCCGGTGGTGCCGACCCAGCTGATCGTCGACCACTCCCTGGCCGTGGAGCATGCCGGCTTCGAGAAGGATGCCTTCGAGCAGAACCGGGCGGTGGAGGATCGCCGCAACGAGGATCGCTTCGACTTCATCGACTGGACGCGCACCGCCTTCGAGAACGTCGACGTTATCCCCGCCGGCAACGGCATCATGCACCAGATCAACCTGGAGAAGATGTCGCCGGTGGTACAGGCACGCGACGGCGTGGCCTTTCCGGATACCTGCGTCGGCACCGACAGTCACACCCCGCATATCGACTGCCTGGGGGTGATCGCCATCGGCGTCGGCGGCCTCGAGGCCGAGACCGTCATGTTGGGTCGCCCCTCGATGATGCGCCTGCCCGATATCGTCGGCGTGCGGCTGACCGGCCAGCGCAAGCCCGGCATCACCGCCACCGACATCGTGCTGGCGATCACCGAGTTCCTGCGCAACGAGCGGGTGGTGGGGGCCTATCTGGAGTTCTTCGGTGAGGGCGCGGCGAGCCTGACCATCGGCGACCGTGCCACCATCTCCAACATGACGCCGGAATACGGGGCCTCGGCGGCGATGTTCTACATCGACGATCAGACCCTCGACTATCTCAGGCTGACCGGCCGCGAGCCGGAGCAGGTGGCGCTGGTCGAGGAGTACGCCAGGACCGCCGGCCTGTGGGCCGATGACCTGGCCGGCGCCGAGTACGAGCGGGTGCTGGAGTTCGACCTCTCCAGCGTCGAGCGCAACCTGGCCGGGCCGTCCAATCCGCACCGTCGTCTGCCGACCAGCGCGCTGCACGACCGCGGCATTGCCGTCGACTATGACAAGGCACAGGAAGAGGAGAAGGAGGGCAAGATGCCCGATGGCGCGGTGATCATCGCCGCCATCACCAGCTGCACCAACACGTCGAATCCGCGCAACGTGGTGGCCGCCGGCCTGCTGGCGAAGAAGGCCAACGCGCTGGGCCTCGTGCGCAAGCCCTGGGTGAAGTCGTCCTTCGCGCCGGGGTCCAAGGTCGCGCGCCTCTACCTGGAAGAGGCCGGTCTGCTGCCCGAGCTGGAGAGGCTCGGCTTCGGCATCGTCGCCTACGCCTGCACCACCTGTAACGGCATGTCCGGGGCCCTGGACCCGAAGATCCAGCAGGAGATCATCGACCGCGATCTCTATTCCACTGCCGTACTGTCTGGCAACCGCAACTTCGACGGGCGCATTCATCCCTATGCCAAGCAGGCCTTCCTGGCCTCGCCGCCGCTGGTGGTGGCCTACGCCATCGCCGGGACGGTGCGCTTCGATATCGAGCAGGACGCGCTGGGCTTCGATCCCGACGGCCAGCCGATCACCCTCAAGGACCTGTGGCCCTCGGACGAGGAGATCGACGCCATCGTCGGCGAGTACGTCAAGCCGGAGCAGTTCCGCGAGGTCTATATCCCGATGTTCGATCTCGACGCGGTGGAAGCCGCCGAGAGCCCGCTCTATGACTGGCGCCCGCAGAGTACCTATATCCGCCGGCCGCCCTACTGGGAAGGCACCATGGCGGCCGAGCGTGGGCTCAAGGGCATGCGGCCGCTGGCGATACTGCCGGACAACATCACCACCGATCATCTGTCGCCGTCCAACGCCATCATGGCCGACAGTGCCGCCGGCGAGTACCTGACGAAGATGGGCCTGCCGGAAGAGGACTTCAATTCCTACGCCACCCACCGCGGTGACCATCTCACCGCCCAACGTGCGACGCTGGCGAATCCCAAGCTGTTCAACGAGATGGTGCGCGACGAAGCGGGCGAGGTGATCCAGGGCTCGCTGGCGCGGATCGAGCCGGAAGGGAAGGTCACCCGCATGTGGGAGGCCATCGAGGCCTACATGGCACGTCGCCAGCCGCTGATCATCATCGCCGGCGCCGACTATGGCCAGGGCTCGTCGCGGGACTGGGCGGCCAAGGGCGTGGCGCTCGCCGGCGTGGAGGCGATCGTCGCCGAGGGCTTCGAGCGCATTCACCGCACCAATCTCATCGGCATGGGCGTGATGCCGCTGCAGTTCGAGCCCGGCACCACCCGTCATACGCTGTCGCTCGACGGCACCGAGACCTATGACGTGGAGGGCGAACCCGCGCCGGGCGCGACGCTGACGCTGGTGATTCATCGTGCCGCTGGCGAGCGTACGGAAGAGAGCGAGCGCGTGCCGGTGATCTGCCGCCTGGATACCGCCGAGGAAGTCTCCATTTACAAGGCCGGCGGCGTGCTGCAGCGCTTCGCCGAGGACTTCCTGGAAGGGGAAGAGAGCGAGGAGGCGACCCACGCATGACCCAGATTCGCATTCCCGCCACCTATATGCGTGGCGGCACCAGCAAGGGCGTGTTCTTCCGCCTGGACGACCTGCCCGAGGCCGCTCGAGTGCCCGGAGTGGCACGCGATGCGCTGCTGCTGCGCGTGATCGGCAGCCCCGATCCCTATGGCAAGCAGATCGACGGCATGGGCGGGGCGACCTCGAGCACCAGCAAGACGGTGATCCTGTCGAAGAGCGAGCGTCCCGATCACGACGTCGACTACCTGTTCGGCCAGGTGTCCATCGACGCGCCCTTCGTCGACTGGAGTGGCAACTGCGGCAATCTCTCGTCGGCCGTGGGGCCCTTCGCCATCGCCAGCGGCCTTGTCGATCCCGAGCGCCTGCCGCGAGACGGCATCGCCGAGGTGCACATCTGGCAGGCCAACATCGGCAAGACCCTCGTTGGCCACGTGCCGATGCGGGGCGGCGAGGTCCAGGAGACCGGCGACTTCGAACTCGATGGCGTCACCTTCCCGGCCGCCGAGGTGGCGGTGGACTTCATGGATCCCGCGGACGGGGAGGGCGCCATGTTTCCCACCGGCAACGTGGTCGACGAGTTCGAGGTGCCGGGTATCGGCACGTTGCAGGCGACCCTGATCGACGCCGGCATTCCTACCGTCTTCGTCGAGGCGGCGGCCATCGGCTATACCGGCACCGAGCTGCAGGAGGCGATCAACAATGACGCCGAGGCGCTGGCGCGCCTCGAGGCGATCCGCACCCAGGGCGCGTTGCGCATGGGGCTGATCGCCCGACCCGAGGAAGCGGCGCAGCGTCAGCATACGCCCAAGGTGGCTTTCGTGGCGCCGCCGGCCGACTATGTCGCCTCCAGCGGCAAGGCCGTATCCGCGGAGGATATCGACCTGCTGGTGCGGGCGATGTCCATGGGCAAGCTGCATCACGCCATGATGGGGACCGCCGCGGTGGCCATCGCCAGTGCGGCGGCGGTGCCGGGCACCCTGGTGAATCTCGCCGCCGGCGGCGGCGAGCGTACCTCGGTATGCTTCGGCCATCCCTCCGGCACGCTGCGGGTGGGCGCCGAGGCACGTCAGGCGGGCAGTGGCTGGACGGCGCTCAAGGCCACCATGAGCCGCAGCGCGCGCGTGCTGATGGAAGGATTCGTTCGAGTGCCAGAGGATAGCTTCTAGAGCGGTGAGCCAAGGCGATGCCGAAACGGCATGGGCATCGTCTTGGTCTGCAGGGTGGGCTGGACTATATTTTAAGATAAGTCTTGCGTCGACCCGGGAGAATCCGTAGAGTACGCATCCGCTGCCGGCGACGGGCAACGTTGCAGGCGGTGATGAGTGGCAGAAGCGCTTGTTTTTCTTGAGGTTTTTCGACGGATGTCGAAATCGCTCGATTGACAGGGTCAGCGGAATCGGTAAAATGCCCGCCACTCGCTACGGTAGCCCGCTGAGGGCTCGATCGG